>CAZPRL010000001.1:0-23406 GCA_964589385.1 uncultured Candidatus Saccharibacteria bacterium
AGGTTCCGGTAATGGCACTGTCCCAGCTCTCCCGCGCCGTTGAAATGCGGACCGACCAGCGGCCGAAACTCTCCGATCTTCGCGAATCCGGCAGCATCGAGCAAGATGCGGACGTCGTCATGTTCCTGCATCGCCAGCCATGGGAGGGCGAGGAAAGACCGGAAATTATGGAAGTCGACCTGCTTATTGAAAAGCATCGTAACGGGCCTACGGGAGAAATTCCTTTGCAATTCAACACGCAGTGCGTAAGCTATACCGAAATGGAGCTCATCCACATGGATGAGCCTGGACAAGCAGTTCATGCACAGGCATAACATATTGCATGGCTGCAGTCCTTCCCAAAGCAGTTCGAGAACTTACCGTGGAGCTCACGCGCCTTCCTGGCATTGGGCCTAAAACCGCCCAGCGGCTTGCGCTTCATTTGCTTCGCCAGCAGAAACCCGTCACCGCCCGCCTCGCAGAAACCATTGCGACGCTTCATGATCGCGTACAGACATGCTCGGTCTGTTTCTGTTTGTCTGACGACGATACCTGCACAATTTGCAAAGATGCATCGCGCAATCATGCGATTGTCTGTGTTGTGGAAGACGCGCTCGATGTAGACGCAATCGAACGTACCGATTCTTACCATGGCGTGTATCATGTGCTGGGCGGAGTGCTCTCGCCGCTTGAGGGCGTCGGGGCAGATCAGCTAACAATAAAAGAATTTCTTGCGCGAGTTCAGAGCAACGTAGTTGAAGAAGTTATTATCGCGCTGGAACACAGCATGGAAGGCGAGGCTACCGCGCGCCACATTATTTCTTATATGAAAAATTTGAATATTCCCGTTACTCGGCTCGCACGAGGGCTCCCTACCGGAGGCGATATTGAATTTGCCGATGCGCTTACGCTATCGGCCGCATTTTCCGGCAGAACGAAGATGTGACAGTGCAACTGTCATCCCCGCGCAGGCTTTTAGCTATTATTTGATTTCAATCGATTCGATTTCAACCTGCGTAATATGCTGTTTGTGGCCGAAATATTTCATGTTTCGCTTTTTTGCTTTCATCTTTACGCCCGTAACTTTCGGAAGCCTTCCCTGTTCTACAATCGTTCCTTGTACGGAAACTCCGGAAACAAGCGGAGCGCCTACTTGAACAGTTTCTCCATCGGCTGACAGCAACACTTCGGAAAACGTTACGCTTTCTCCTGCTTCACCGGGCATTCTGTCCACAACCATAATATCGCCCTCATGGACAACGTATTGCTTTCCGCCTGTTTTAATAACCGCTATTTTCATAGAATAGGTGAAGTATCGCAGGGGGAGCCTTACTTGTCAAGATTTAGCTCTGCGCCCTCAACAAGCCCGTATTCGTTGGCCTTCCCCGCTTCCACCTCTAGCACCGCATCTACCTCCCCCGGACTGCTATACACCGGAAAATCGGCTTCAGGCACTTGCTCTGTCGGATACGGCACGTTTTGCTCAACCCCCAGTACGCGATTATCCGCAATCCATACCATATCGATCGGAATCACCATCCCATTCATCCAGAACTTTGCCACTCCGCGTGCTTCAAGAGGGAAGAGCATCCCGGAGCGTTTCGAAATGTGCCTGCACCCGCCCAGCCCCCTTGCCTGCTGCTCGGCAGTTTTTGCGATTGCAACAGAAAGAGATCCGGAAGGAATCGTAATTGTTTTCTCGTTAAAATTTGCGCAGGGTTTATTGTTGAAGATAAGAAATGCGCCAATGGCAATGGTGATCAAAACGATACTTACAATTGCCGTTTTGCCCCTCATCCCCTTTTCATCGTTATCGCCCTGCCGGTAAAAAAGAGTATAGCGAATGCCGCCAGCACCAGAATCTTTACATAGGTAGACGCCAGCACCGCAACAGCCGCGAGCGCACATGTTATTCCTCCAAGGATGAGCAGTATCCCCCAAGGAGAAACCCCAAACGCCTGCAACTGATGGTGAATATGAGATTTACCGTCGCCTTTCCATGGCATCTTCTTGCGTATCATGCGATAGCAAATTACGAACAGCGCATCAAGCACGGGAATGGCAAGCACGATGATTGCCGTTGCAATTTTTCCTCCGCCAATGATTGCGGTCATTGCAAGAAACAATCCTAAAAACCAGCTTCCGCTCGTACCCAGGTATGCTCTCGCAGGCGGAGCGTTCCAGAGAAAAAATGCTGCGAGGCCCCCGATTCCAATAAGCGAGAGTGCGAGCGTTGCGGAATCTTGCGTTGCAGGCAGAAGGCTTATACCCGCAAGCGCAATGCATGCAATAATTCCTACGAGCGTTGCCAGGCCATCCGTGCCATCGAGAAAATTTATCGCGTTCATGCAAAGCAAGAACCAAAGAAATGCCGCAATGCCGCCGAAGCTGATAATCATCACCCCTCCGTTAATCGGATCGCTAATATGGGAAAATGTCCATCCAAAGTATATCGCCCATGCGGCAATGCATGACTGCCAAAAAAGCTGGCGGTACGGAGAAATCTTTTTCTCTTCATCCAATCTTCCTATCAAGACGATAATGCATACCGCTCCCAAGAGCCCCCAGAGAAGATTCCTATCTTCCAAAACAAAAGAAGCGGCGGCAGTAATGCAGAGCGCCGCAATCCATCCTGCATAATAGAGCGGCTTGCCGGTAGAGTACACTCTCCATGAGACAGGGCGCATGCGGACAATTGTGGAAATAATTGCGTACACTCCAATAAATACTCCCAACAGCGCGGCTAAGTGCCATGGAGATACAATTGAAGTGTCAAACGGCATAGGTGTTAAGAAGGAATATCTGCCTTTCGTATTTTCCTCGTTTTCTGCATGACATTGAAATTCAAGTCCCGCCCGAGCATCAGCCTTGTTTCAGAGTCGAGCGCCGGAAACGCGGAAAGCAGCGTTGCAATGATGGGAACGAGCACCCATTGCAAGATAATAAACACATACCTCCACGGACTGTAGTGGGATGGCCGCTGCGGCAGCAGCAGAAGCGTAAGGGTCGCGGAAATAATAAGCCCCGACATGGCGATTATCATGAGCGTTCGCGTGATAAACGGCAGGCTGTAGGAAAGGAACGTCTGATGAAAACTGGGGCTTCCGAACAACACGGGAATCCATCCAAGTACGGCAACGATAATCGCGGCAGTCGCCCAAGAATAATGCCCCTCAAGCGTGCGAAACAGGTAGACGGCCTTTACCTTAAATGCAATTTTTTTATTCTTCATGAATCCTTCCATGAGATATGGAAAGTTCTCTATTCCCCATGCCCACCTGCGCTTTTGCTTATACTGGTTGACAAGCGTCTTCCACCACGAATGCGCAAGCGCGGCGTCCATAGAAACGGTCGTATAGAGCGGCACGGTCCGATAGTTTCCATTATAATGGAGCAAGCACTGCCAAAAAATCCGCGAATCTTCTGAAACAATATCGCGATGCCAATACCCCACCTCATGCAGAGCCTTGAGCGTCATGGAGTGGCTCGAAAATGTCACCAGCCGCTCCGGCCTCGTTGATTCAATCATCTGCCAAAACGTAGACCCCATCGCAATGACTCGAGAAAAAGACGGGGCATCCCACAAGTTGTTGTTATACACCGGAATCGGCTGATAGCTTGCGCGATACCGGTCTTTTGTCGTGATAAATACGTACGTAAGGTATGAAATGTAGTCAGGTGAAATAACGGTATCGCTGTCAAAGTTGCTCACCAGTATCATTTCTTCGGGAATGCTTTGCTGTGCCAGTTCTTTTTCCATTTGCAAAATTGCCCATGTTGCATTTGCGCTTTTCACGCGCTTTTCTCCCGGAAGCCCGTCCGGATGAAATGTTGTAAGGAATGTCTGGAAATGCGAAGCGAATTCTTTACGAAGCGCCTCTGCTCTCTCTCGAGCCGCCTCTCCTCCTCGTTCCTCAAACCCGACAACAACATGCATGCGTTCTTTTGGATATGCTGCTTTTGCGAGCGACTCGAGCGATGTCCTAAGTACATGAATCGACTCATCGTATGTAGGAATAATGACAATATGGTGCACGCCGTTCCAATCAATATCCGCTTTTACTTCTTTCAGGCGCTGCTGCCAGTCAATCTGCCTATTTTCCTTCAACCTTCGATATGCATACAGCAAATGAATCGACATGTAGGCGATTCGGATTAACAGGTATACGTCATACGCGATAACAAACAGCGCAATCCAAAAAGGAAGCACCAAGGCAAGAACGCCGAGGCCGATAAGCGTCCCCCAAGATAAAAACCCGGGAAGTATTTCCCATACCCGCCTTCTATACGCTTCCGGAGTAATTTCTATGTGAACGTTTTTCATGCCGTCAGTTATGAGTTTAGTTGCAGCAATATCCCGTATGTTCCCAAGAGCAAGACTTGCAGGAGAGGCAAGCTTACTATGCAGATCCAAAATGCAATCTTGCTCGCCCGCTCTACAAACCGAGCAAGCAGTACATTTACTATGATCAGCAATATCCCCATGCTCGGCAACATAATAATCTGCCACCCTTTTCCGATAAAATCAATCCCCACTCCTGCCGTGTAGTGCAAAATGGCGCTTGGAGAATCTTTTGGAAACGTAGCCAACACTACAATCCACAGAAGCACATTGAGCGCTATGCTAGCGCCTATGATGGCAACGGGGAGGCTTTCGAGCCTAAAGCCCTTGAGCCTCATATTCTTTTGCAACCGCAAGAACTTTATCCCCATACCATGTATAGTACTGCCAATTCGGCCCTGCAATATAGCGATTTACCGCTTCATATTCTTTTGCAGGATCGGCAGCTCCGCGATCGGCAAGGAAGACTGCCGTTGCAACAAACGCATCGGAGAGCTCATAGGGATTCACGGGAGATTTTTTCATCAGCTGTTCTATCCTTCCTTCAATTGCTTCCCATGTTGCGGGCATTACCTGCGCGGGCCCCATTGCGCCGCCCCACCCCTTGCCGCTTGCCGGACGGCGAGATATCTGCGCTTTCTGCGGATCCAGGCCAAGCTTTTTCGTAAGACGCACAAATGCATCACGGCTTTGCGGATGCATATCGTCGGGGAATACGCCGCTTCCGATATTCGCTCCCACATTTGATTCCACTTTCAATACCGCCATAATAAGCGCTGATCGAACGCCGGTTACGGATGATGCAAACTTTGCCATATCCGTTGCGGTATTTAGCGAAACGTTCACCTTTCCGCTTTGCAAGGTAAATATTTTTTGCTTGATTTCTTCCCGCGCCGCTTGCGCTTCGGCAATCAAATTCTCAAACTGGGCCGCTTCCTGCTGTTTCTCGGCAAGAAATTGATTCTGTACTTTTCTTTTTTCGGAAATATCCTTCGCCTGCATATCAAGCAGAAGCTGCAACTGGCCCAAGTCCTGCGACTGCTGATCAAGCTCCTCTTTCTTTTCCGCAAGCATTTGCTGCTTTTCATGCATGCCTGCAATCAGGGAAACCGCGCGCTGCTGCAATTCCTCATATTGATCCCGGCTCACAATCACCTCGCTCAAGCTTTGCGAATTGAAGAGTATGCGTATCAGCGATTGCCCTTCATGTTCATACAACAGCCTCACCAGGTATGTCAGCTCTTTTTTCTTCTCCGTGATGTCTTCCGAAATATCTCCGATAGCGCCTGTAGTTTCCTCCTGCTCCACTTGCACCTTGGACATGGTCGACTTTGTTTTTGCAAGCTGTACCTGGGCTTTTGAAAGTTCCGCCTTGAGCTGTTCAACGGTCAGCGCAATTGCCTGCGCCTGCTCGGTGGTAGCGTTTTTTTGCGTGCTTAATTCTGTAATTTTCCTGTTGATTTCATCAATTTCCTTTTGCTGGTCCGAAATCTGCGTATCAATTGCCTGCAGCTTTTCAGCAGCCGGCGTCGTTGCCGCATAGGCCGCTTCCGGAACTGTCGCAAGCGCAAGAGCAAGCGCGAATATTCGTATGTATTTCTTCACGTTATTCCCCCTTCTCGCTATCTCGCATGCCAATTCCCCACCCGCTTACAAGGCTCTGCCACTGGCTTGCGCCCTCTCCTTCTTCCTCATGCCGGCTTACCGCCTCTTCCGGCGTAATAATATCAATGCCGTCCGCTTCCCCTATATCCAGCAAATGGCGGTCATTCGTCACAACTGCATCCACTTCTCCCCCAAATGCCGCTTCCAAGAATTTCATATCTTCCTCGTCATCAATCGTAACGTCCACGTATTCGGGATCTACGTCTTCCAGCGCAGAAAAGAACTCTTCTATGCGCTTTTTGTAATCCGCATCAGAAATAAGCCGGCGTAAAATGAGCTGATACTCCTTGCGCACAGGATGGGTTGCAACAGCCGTTACCGCGCCGCCGCGCACTGCGTCTATCAGCCGCGCTTCTGCGCAGTAATCATCCTGAAAGCCGTCTATCAGGACATTCGTGTCGAGTACGATTCGCATACCTCCCATCATACGTGCCTTCAAAAAAGTTTCCAAGGCGCAATGTGGAAAACCTTTTCCCTTTTCCTTTCTGTTTGTTGGTATACTGTTCGTATGGCATTATCGGATTTGAGCAAAAAGCAGAGCGAAGCGCTCGATGCGATTCGCGCATTCCTTGCAACGCACAAATACGCGCCCAGCTATCGGGACGTTATGAAGGCAATGGGCATCAAATCACCCGCGACCGCATATGCTCATGTACAGCAGCTGCGAGAAAAGGGATATATCAAATTGCGGAACGGAGAAATGCGTTCGGTGGAGCTGACGGAAAAATCCAATATCTTTACCAAAGGAGTGGAAATTCCTCTGATCGGCCTCATTGCCGCCGGATCTCCGATTGAAGCAATCGAGCAGAGGGAAACCATTACCGTTCCGCTTGAGCTTCTCCCTCATTTGAATTGCTTTGCATTGCAGGTACGAGGAGAGTCCATGATAGACGACGGGATACTCGATGGCGACTACGTCATCATCGAGCGCAACTTTTACCCGAAAAACGGAGACGTCATCGTTGCGCTTATCGACAACGAAAATGCGACGCTGAAACGATACTACCGCGAAAAAAACAGAATTCGCCTCCAGCCGGCGAATAAAAAGATGAAGCCGATATACGTAAAAAATCCGACTATCCAAGGAATCGTCCGCGGAGTTATTCGCCGATACGACGAGAAGGAATAGACTCCTCCCCCACCTCAATCTGCTCAAATCTGTTCCCGAGTCTGTCCAGCCTTCGGTGGGAATCGTCATACTTCGTTTTCGCATTGCTCAAATGCTTGCCCATCATGCCGAAATCTTCAGAAAATTTGCCGAAGTCTTGCCGTAGCTGGCCGATATATTGCAATATCTCCCGCGTCTTCTGCTCTATCTTCATTCCGCGCAACCCTACGAGAATAGTCTGCAGATACGCAAGAAAGCTGTTTGGAGAGACCGGAACCACTTTATGCGCCAAGCAGAATTCCCAAAGAGAGTGTCCGTCTTCGTCATGGACCATGGTTTCGTAATACACGCCCTCAATGGGAATATACATAAATGCATAATCAAGCGTCTTCTCGTGAGAAGAAATATATTTTTGAGAGATATCGGTAATATGCTTTTTTACATCTCGAACAAAGTTCTTGCGAAGCGATGCTCTTGAAGCGCTATCCCGCTCTTTCATAAACGCTTCGTAATTGGCAAACGGAAACTTCGCATCAACCGCTACGATATACCCATCCTGCAAGCGAATAATCGCATCTGCAATTTCCCTGCTATCCGAAAACGTGTATTGCAGTTCATAGCGGTCTTGCGGAAGCACGTCCGTAAGCAAATTGCCCAAGAGCACTTCGCCAAAACTTCCGCGAATTTTTGGCGACTTCAAAATATTTTGGAATGACACGATTTCATCGCTTTTCGCATGGAGCGTCTTTGTCGATTCTTCCAGTTTTGCGAGCGTCGCGGTTACCGATCGTACGGAGCGGTCTGTGTGAGCGGCCTGATGCGCCTGATCCGAAAGCCTCCGGTCAACCTGGTCCTGCATGCGGCTTATCTGCGCCATCATTTGTTCGTGCATTTTCAGCACCATATCGGTGTCGCCCGTGTCCTTAGTCTTTCGACGAGCGACAAACCATGCCCCTAATGCTCCTGTAAAAAGGGCGATTACAACCAGCAAAAAAGTTGTAGTATCCATATACGTACTATACCCTACTTCTATCGCTTATGTTTACTGGAATTATTAGGCATATAGGGCAAATCATGGCAAATAGGCCCCAAACAGACGGTTCTATCATATTGGAAATCGCAGCTCCGTTTGCTGCCAATCTCTCGGAAGGAGATAGCGTAGCGGTGCAAGGGGCATGCCTTACCGTGCTCTCTCATACCGATTCCGCATGGACCGGCCGCTTAATGGCCGAAACTATTAAGAAAACAACGCTTGGCAACCTTATTGCCGGGTCTCGGGTAAATCTCGAACTTCCGGCGCGAGCAGGCGATCGCCTCGACGGACACATTGTACAGGGGCACATAGACGGCACATGCGCTATTTCAGATATTCAGCATATAGGAGACGATCGCGTGATAATGTTTCGCGTTGCCTCTGCGTACATGCAACATATCGTTGCAAAAGGTTCTATTGCGCTTGACGGCGTAAGCCTCACGGTAGTTGATACATTCGAAGATTCGTTCACGGTTTCTTTTATGCCGTACACGCTTTCCCATACCACGTTCGGATCAAAACAAATCGGAGATCCCGTGCATGTTGAAACAGATAAGTCCAGAAAAGCCGCATGGTTTTCTGGAATTGCCATCGAAGGATCTCAAAAAGGAAGAGCGCTCGGATTTCCCACGGCAAATATCATGCAAGATTCATCTCCCGCATTTTCCGAGCCGGGCATCTTCGCATGCCGCGTGATGATAGAGGGCGATCCCACCATCTATGCGGGCGCGCTCCATAGCGGACCCGTGCCCATGTATCCGCGCGCGAAAGGACTTGTAGAAATATATATTCTTCATTTTTCCGACCGCAATCTCTATCAAAAACGGCTTACGTTCACTCCCGTTGCCAAGCTGCGCGACAGCGCTGTATTCTCTTCCGAACAGGAATTATCCGACGCTATAGCCCAAGATGTGCAAAACGCAACTGTAATACTCTCTCGCACTCCCCTACACTTAGAGTAAGATAAATACTATGCCAGGCATTGTTCATCTCCTCATGGGCGCCACCATTGGGATCCTCGTCCCCCACACCCCCACCATGTTCGGGCTCGCATTTTTTTCCCATTACCTCCTCGATTTAATCCCCCATATCGACCCCGCAACATTTGCCGCAAAGGCCCGCCCGTACACGCTTACGCAGAAGGTCGGAATTAGCGTGGATGTCATTCTTGTCGGCGCGCTGCTCGCCATGCTGTTCCTGGTCCAGAACACCAGCGTACATATTTTTCTTGGAATCATCGCCGCGCAGCTGCCGGATCTGCTTACTCCGCTGGAAGAATACAGCATCTTTTCTCCGCTTCGAAAAATTCACCGCCTCTTTCACTGGGATGAACGGCGCGCAAAATACTGGGATTGGTATATCACGGGCCTTGTAAGCCCGATTCTCGTTTCCGTGATTTGTCTTGTTGTAATCGCGAGGTTTAGCTGACCCAGCCTTCGCTATACCGCGTCGCAACTTCTTTCCAATTCACAACATTCCAAAAAGCCGCTACATAATCAGCCCTCTTGTTCTGATATTTCAAATAATAGGCGTGCTCCCATACGTCCAGTCCGAGAAGAACATTCTTGCCTTCTGATATCGGCGAGTCCTGATTTGCGGTTGTAGTTATTTCTAAAGAATTGTCCTGGTTTTTTATCAACCACGTCCATCCGCTTCCGAAACGCCCCAAAGACGCTTCCGCAAACTTTTCCTGAAACGCGCCAAAACTTCCGAATTCATCGGCAATTGCCGATGCTATTTCCGTACTCGGTTCGTTCTTCTCCGGGGTCAAGAAATTCCAAAATAAGCTGTGGTTACAGTGCCCTCCGCCGTGGTTGCGAACGGCTGCTTTAATATCTTCGGGAACAGTATCGAGATTTTTTAGAAGCTCTTCTATCGGTTTTTCTGCAAGCTCTGCATACTTCTCCAGCGCTCCATTCAGCTTATCAATATATGCCTGATGATGCTTCGTATGGTGAATTTCCATCGTCTGCGCATCAATGTGGGGCTCGAGCGCGTCGTATGCATACGGAAGTTTCGGTAATGTGTGTGCCATACACTCACTCTACCGAATATAAAACAGCCCCGCAAGCGCGAAGCTGTTTTACCCAAGACAGACAGTTATACAGTCTGCATCGAATTTTCTTTCCTTGCTCCAAATCCGAAATAGAGCGAGGCAACTGCGAGCACCACATGCAGCCACATGGTTGCGTTGTTGTTTGCGAACATTCCGAGCACCATATCTCCTGCTGCAAAAAATCCTAAGACTGCAAGGAGTCCATATATAACCCCTGCAACTTTGAAAAACATTTGAGCGGAGTCTTCTCCTTTGCTTGCAAGATAGAGCCCAAGCAATCCAACAACAATGTGAAGCACATTGTTCATTGCGTTTACTTGAAAAATTCCAAGAAGCATTTCGTCATTTGTAATTCCCGGAACAAACCCCAGCACTCCCGCTACAAGCAATACCCATCCAACGAGCGAAGCTGTTTTCTTAAGCATATTCACTCACCTCCTTTGAATCCCTAGAGTAGTAAATCACTTCTCTTAGTGTAGCGCATTCTTTCCACATGGCAAAGAAAAACACTCGAAATAGCCGTTACAGCCTCATATCGTCATATCAGATAACACTCAATGAGGCAATCACAGAAAGGTTGCCCATTTTTTCACAGCATAATATGATAACCAGCACGCTTTGAAATTGTTTCACTGCGGCAAAGACAGCTCTTTCCCAATCCGGAGAACTAGTATGAATACCCCGATGACGTACAAAGATACTGGTGTTGATTATGACCCGATGGATTTCTTTAAGCGAGAGGCTCAAAATGCCGCAAAAAAAACCGCCCACTATTTGGAGCGATTCGGCTACAAGGAAGTTGAGTGGAGCCGCGGCGAAAGCTGCTACCTCTACGAAGAATCTGACAAGTATCGAGGTCGAGTGAACGAAGGACTTGGAACGAAGAACCTCGTCGCCGACGCCATGTATCGCCTCACTGGAAAGTCGTACTATGATCACGTCGCGCAAGATACTATTGCGATGATTGTGAACGACATGATCACGCTCGGATGCTTGCCGCTTACCATTGACATGCATGTTGCGGCGGGAAGCAGTGAGTGGTTTAAAGATCATCAGCGTTGCCATGACCTGATTTGTGGATGGAAACACGGATGCGCGCTGGCCCAATGTACCTGGGCGGGCGGAGAAACCCCCACTCTGAAAGGCATGGTCGAATCAAGCACCGTGATTCTCAGTGGGTCTGCCGACGGCGAGATTAAGCCGAAAGATCGTGTCATTAAGCCGGCAATTCAGCACGGCGATGCAATCGTCATGATCGCCAGCTCCGGTATTCACGCCAATGGACTTACTATGGCTCGGGAAATTGCGAAAAAGCTTTCTGATGATCCGCAAAAGATGGATGGCTACTTGAAGCTTCTCCCGAGCGGGCAAACGTACGGCGAAGCTCTTCTCAATCCGACCCATATCTACGAGAGGTTTATGGCAAATTGCCTCAACTATAATCTCCCCATCCACTACGCCGTGAACATTACCGGCCATGGATGTCGCAAATTGATGCGCGCTGTCGAGCCGTTTGTGTATGTTATTGAAGACATCGGTACACCGCATGAGGTTTTCACCTTCATGCAAGAGCACGGGCCGATTACTGACGAAGAAGCGTATGGAAATTTCAACATGGGTGCAGGCTTTGCGCTCTATGTTCCAGAAGCTAATGTCAGGCACGCCATTGACCTGGCTTTGGCATGCGGCATGTTGGCATGGCGCGCCGGTCATATTGAAAAGCGCGGCAATGAAAAGAAAGTTGTAATCGTTCCAAAAGGAGGATTGGAGTTTTCGGCAGAAACACTAGCAGTTCGTTAACCAAGCATGTTAAAGCCCGGATGATTTCCATATCATCCGGGCATTTTTTAAATATCATAGGTCCAATTCCTGCAATGGTCGAATTTCAACTGTTGACTTGTTCAATAATATCTCCCTTTTTTCTGCAGGCGCCCAATAACCTCTTTCCAATGTTCTTCTGAAAGCATAGGGTCGGATGGCGCATCTGGATGCAAGGCAATCTTCGAACTTATCTTCTTTAGCAGCTTCTCAATAGCCTCAATCGCCTTCGTATCGGTATCGAATATCGGCTTTGATCTCACGAGGATAATAAAGCCTGCTTTTACTTTACGATCGATTGCAAATGCCCAATTCCCTCCACAGCGATACACCCTGAATCTCAAATCGCCCGGGTTGTTAAAAATCTCTAACGCCGTCACTGTCGTAAGACCCATGTTGACTCCCTTCTATCTTTGTAAATGTACGGTCCGATTTCGTGAATTGCTGCCTCAATGCCGCCTAAAGCATACTACAGATGGTTTTGGATAATCGCAAACGCGCTTTTTATCGCATCGCTATCCCTTCCGTCAACTTCATAAAACTTCGCACGTTCGGAGCGCAGATAATCCTGGATATCTCTTTGAACCGCTTCGCATTGTTCCAGCGTGAGATGATAACTTAGGCGCACTCCGTCATCTTTTGGGGGAAAGACATGCCCCATAACAAAAATAATGTCATACGAAGAGACGGAATTTCGCGCGAGCACGCGCAGCATATCTATCAGATTCCGATATTTCGGCCACTGCTTCTCATCAACTTGGTCGGGCAAGAGCCGCTGCGCATACAAGTACGTCACAAACATCGCCGCGTCTGTGACCATGTGGTCGCGCTTTGCTTCCTGCTCCGCCAAATACTGGCCGATACTGATCACCAGCTGTTCCCATGCATCATTTGGAGCTCCGACAGCCTGGATATATTCGCTGGCATATTCTTGCACCAGTTCGCAGCTTAATCCTTCTTTCGACATATGCGCCGCCAAGTTTTTCGCAAACACCGACTTCCCCGTACTTGGCGCGCCTATGACACAAATCTTCATGCCAAAATCATATCACTTTGCCTCCACAATAGACAAAACAACTAAAAGCATTTATAAGTACATATACACATGGCCTCATCGTCTAACGGCTAGGACGTAGCCTTCTCAAGGCTAAAATCGGAGTTCGATTCTCCGTGGGGCTACAGCCTACTTTATTGAAGCAAATGAATTACTTTTGCCAGTGTCACTACGACTAGCCACAGGCTGGCCCAGGTATATACGAGCCATGGCCATTTGTTGCTTAGAATCAAAAGTCCTAATAGTAGATCATTAACTCCAGCAAACCAGACATACCAAATTGCGTGACCAGTTAACAGAACCAAGAAGTTATCGCTTACTAACGTCAAAAAGTCATTGGGGAAAAAGACGGCTGTAAAAGCATTAATAAGAAAGATACTGGCAAAGCCTATACGAAAAACCCGACTAGATAGCACTGATGCCTTCTCGTTACCACCCTGAGCTACTGCCGTAGCTTCCAGCACGTCCTTCTTGGGCCACCCTACTTGTAGTAAAGCAGCTTGTATATCCCAAATTGGTACGTTTCGTTTTAACTGCTCCGCAATGTATTTACTTATTTCATCTGTAGCCATAGTACAAATGTAATAATATCACACTGATATCCGTCACCTAATCCCTAACGGGCCTTTTGTATTAGATGGCCTATATGTAAGTAGTCGTACGACTTCTTGCATGTTCATCTGCTCTCCGCCTGCGATGTATATCAGATCATGCTCTCTGACGTGCTCCGCGAGCCAGGGAGCGGCTTCTGCGCTTGCTATAAAATGATGCGTGTCGATGTTCTCCCCCGACTTTTCAACTTCTTTTTGCGCATGGCGCATATGCTCGCCTATAAAAATAATAATTTGCGCGGCTTTTGCGGCATCAATTGCTGCCTGCGCATGAGATAGCGCCGTTTGTGAACCCAGATTTTCCATATCTCCCAAGACGGCGATTTTTCTGCCTTGGCACGGAAGCGAAGCGAGTGTTTTCAGCGAAGAGACAAGACGCTCCGGGCACAGCGCGGCGGTATCATCAATCAGCATTGCGCCGCGTATTCCTGCGCGTTTTTGCAGCACACCTCGCGCCGCTTGCACGTGCGAGAGGCCCGCAACTGCGTCTTTCAGGTGTATGCCAAGCCCATGGGCTGCCGCAAGGCCAGCAAGCAGCCCATATATGTGCTGCTTCGCAAATATATTCGGCGCAAATAATTCATACCCCGTACCATCAACTGCAATTTCCAAAAACAATCCGGAGCCGTCTTCCCCGCGCGACGCGCGTTGCAGAGAAATATCTGCTATCTTGCCGGTGCCGTAAGTAATAATCGGGCAGGAAACGGATTCCCGAATAGCAGGCGCATATTCATCATCCGCATTCAGCACAAGCACGCCGTCTTGTCCGAGCGTAGTTGCGAGTATGCGATATTCATGCGCGACGATTTCACGGCTTCCAAACAAATCAATGCGCTCCGATCCGATATGCGGTATGACAAGCATTCTCGGCAATATCCGCGAAAGTGCTTTGCGCACAAATTGCGGCTCGAGAATCGGAATATGCGCAATAATAGTATCCGGTTCATATTCTGACAATTCTTTCATTGCCGATCCTGCAAGAAACCGCATAAGCCCCATTTCTCTTTTATGCGCCTCTACCCCAAGAATACTTTCCGGGATATCTAGGGACGTTTTCGCTTCATATCCTTGCCGTACTTGCCGATGGCCCTTGATAGCTAGCGTAATTGCCTGCGATGCCATCGCGCACCCATACGTTCCCGCAACGGCAATCATATATGGCCTGTAGCGCGCAATGTATTGCTCTGCCCGATACCATGCAATGCGTTCTAAAAGTGAGTTCATTATTATTAGTATACTGCACTTACCGTACAGAAAATTGCGGCTGCCGTTCCGATGCGCTATATGATGGCGGCACCTGATAATACGTCAGGAGTTTTTCCGATAAATTGCGGAACATGGGCGCCGCGGTACCTGATGCGAATGAAAGTCCGTAGGGATTATCAAGCTTGATAAGAATAGAAAACTCCGGATCCGGCACAGGGCCGAAGCCCGCGAATGTAATAATCTTTTTGTCTTGCGAATATTTTCCCGTTTCATCGGCGACCTGCGCCGTTCCCGTTTTGCCGGCAAGATAATATCCCGGTACGCGCGCGAGCGTCGCAACTCCGTTTTCAAGGACAGATACCATCATGGCGGATACCGTATCTGCCGTCTCTTCCGAGATAACGCGCCGCACGGAGGTAGGCACAGTGCGCTTCACCTCTCCCGATGGCGAACGCACTTCCTCTACGATTCTTGGCTGCACAAGCGTTCCGCCGTTTGCAATCACATTAATCGCATCAAGCGCCTGCAAAGGCGTCATCACCACTCCCTGTCCGAATCCCGTAGTTGCCACCGTGGCAACATTCCATTTTTGCGGCTCTTTCAGGTTTGTCTGCGTTTCTCCGTCCAGCTCAACCCCCGTGCGCTCTCCGAGGCCGAATCTGCGCAAGTAGTCATACATTTTTTCCGCTCCCATTTTCTGCGCAAGCCACACCATTCCGATGTTATTGGATTGCTCGAGCGCCTGGGTCATGGTCTGTACGCCCAAATGCTTGCCGTCGAATGTATTAATGGTAAATTTATCTACCTGTACCGGACCGTTGTCCACGAATGTGGTATTCGGAGTCACCAGTCCGTCATTAATCGCACCCGCCATGATTACCGGCTTTAAAATCGAACCCGGCTCAAAATTATCCGACACGATCGGATTTGTCTGGATGCGCCCGTCTGTTACCGCATAGTAAAAATTCGGATCGAATGTCGGATATGTCGCCATCGCGAGTATCGCTCCAGTCTTCGGATCCATCACGAGAATGCTTCCGCGCTCTGCAAGATACCGGTCCACCCCTGCCTTCAGCTCCTGTTCCGCGAACGTCTGCACCACGCGGTCAATCGTCAGCACAATGTCAGAACCATCCTCGGCTGCGCGGAATTCATTTGCAGCAACTCCGATGATTTTCCCTGCCGTATCCCGCTCTCCGGACAAGAAGCCGAAATCTCCCCGCAACACATTGTCAAAAAACCCTTCCACTCCCGATCTTCCGATTCGCTTTGCGTCGTCAAATCCTACGTACCCCAACAGATGCGCCGCCAGGGATCCTTCCGGATACGTCCTGATTTCCTGCTCTTCCAAAATAATTCCTTCTAAGTTTTTCTCCTGGAAAAATGCAAGAAATTCATCATCGAGAATTTCATACGGCTTCAAAACAGGCTCATACGGATCGGCGGGCTGATCAAATTTTTCAAAAAGATTGCGAGCGGCATCGTGCGTACGCTCTTCGGGAGTAGGCGTTATTTCTGGCTCCGGACTCGGAGAAGGCTCCTCTTCTTGTCTTGTAATTGCGGCTATTTTTTCTGCATTGCCCTGCCCCGTTTGCGTAATGATTGTCCGTATCTTCTCTTGTTCTCGATCGCGAAACGCAATCAATGCGGGAGCAAGCGCATCGGCAACAAGCCGAGCGTTTTCCATATTTCTCGGCACCGCATATGCTATCCATGCCTTTTTATTGCTTGCAATAGGGAAGATATCTCCCCCTTTTCCCTCCTGGACATATACGGTCCCGCGATGAGGGAGGAGCTCGGAAGCGCGCTTTCGCTGCGCTTGCGCAACATCTTGAAAATGGCTATTGTCTACAATCTGCAAGTCAAACAGCCGCAACGCAATAATACCAAAAAGGATATATGTCCCTATGGTGAGAGCGGTAATGCGAACATCTCGTACATTCTTCATTTATCCGAAAGAAACGCAACCCGGTCATCTATTGGTGCAAGATATGACACCTTATCGGTCGGCACGAGATTCATCTTCTCAACATCCTGCTCCACGTTTTGAAGCGAACGAAGTTCTGCGCCCTTGAGCTCCAGCACGCGCTGTTTTTCTTTCAGCTCGATGAGCGTTGCTTCCAATTGATGAATATCAGTACCCTGGGAAGCCGTTTGTACTACTTGTTGTAAATAAAAGAACCCGAGCATACCCACAATTGCGACTGCTGCGACTCCGAATACAAGGGCTGCAGTAGTATGGTTGATTGCGCCTCGATTGCTGTATCTTGCGCGAACAGTCCGTCTTCCGTTGCGAGGTGCAACTTGCTGGGTGATTTTTGGTGTCATATGTTTGTTTAAATGTTGATGTGAAATGTTAGTTTTTTCTTCTACCCCTTTATGGACTTTTTATCTTTTTCCCTCCTCGAAGCTTTGCGCTTCTGCTTCTGGGATTTTCTTTGAGCTCTTCTTCCGTTGCGGTTATCGGCCGCTTCGTGAGAATTTCGAGAACTTGCTTGTGGTCGCAGGTGCATATCGCCTGCTCCGGTGGGCAGATGCAATCACGGCTTGCCTGCTTAAAGTATCGCTTTACGATGCGGTCCTCCAGGCTATGAAAGCTGATAACCGCGATAACTCCGCCAGGCAATAAGCTGCCTACCGCTTTTGGAAGCGCTGCTTCCAATACTTCCAACTCTCTGTTTACCGCTATCCGCAGTGCTTGGAATGTGCGAGTGGCCGGATGGATCCTGCCTTTCTCGTACGACTTCGGCACCGATTTTTCAATTGCAGATGCAAGCTGTTTTGCGCTTGCGAACGGGCGCCCTTCTGCAATTGCGTTACCCACCACTCCCGCATACCGCTCTTCTCCGTACATGCGCACCATATCGGCAAGCGCCATCGGGGAAAGGAGGTCTAAGAGCTCGTGTGCATCAGGATAATGATTTAGCTTTTGCGTAAGTTCATTAATCGCAGGAAGCTTTGACTTGGGCAGAGTACCCTCTTCTCCGTACCGCATCGCGAGCGGCCCTTCGGAAGAAAAAGAGAATCCTTTTTGCGTATCGGCGATTTGATGGCTTCCGATTCCAAGGTCGAAGAGGACTGCGTTTACCTGTACATCCGGCAGATTGTAAAAGTTGCCGTGATGATAGGTAACAGCTTCGCCGTATTCCGCGAGCGTTTCTTTCGCAACAGCGAGCGCTTTTTCGTCGGCCTCTATGCCGATAAGTTTTGCGCCTGTTCCTGCAGCATCCAAAAATGCTTTTGCGTGCCCGCCGTGGCCAAGTGTTGCATCAAGCAGCACATCCCCGGGTTTCGGGTTTATGAGCGCAAGCACCTCCCGAACGAGTACCGGAATATGTTCGATCATATTCCAAGCTCTCGCATGCTCTCGGCAATGCTGTCGCTTTCCGCTTCCGTCTTTGCCTGATATTCCTGCCATGCATCTTCATCCCAGATTTCAATCCGGTTAAAGAGTCCTGCAACAACCGTATGCTTTTTCACTCCCGCATACGCGCGCAGATATCCGGGAAGCATAACTCTTCCCTGGCTGTCTATCTGGCTTTCCCATGCGCCGGCGAGCATCAAGCGCGCAAATGCGCGGCTGCTCTTCTGGCTGATAGGAAGACTGGAAAGCTTTTGCGCCATCTGTTCCCACTCTGCTTTCGGATATACGAACAGACAATGATCAAGGCCGCGAGTAATTACTACTCCTTCCGCGACTTCGCGACGAAACTTTGCGGGCATATTCATACGCCCCTTTTCGTCGACTGCATGATTGTACTGTCCGATAAACATAAGCGTTGGTTATTTGGTAAAGAACCTTGCTATACGTGTATTATTGTGAGTTTTCCACAGTTACTCTCCACTTTTCCCCACACTTATCCACGTATTACCCACGATACTCCTCTTGCCTACCCCCATGCAATACCCAAAACCCACGATTTATACACATCCAATAAAAAAGACTTAAGTCACTTCTGTGACTTAAGTCTTTTTAGATTATTTCTCTATACTGCGGTGCGAATAATGTTCTTGGATTTTTGGTTCATGACTTCCTTCGGGCGCATGTTCGGCGGAAGGTTGTTCACAATTTCCTTGTGGGAGCCTTGGAAAATCTGCCGTAAGAACAAATCGCTGAAATTCAGGCGATACTGGTACTCATTGAACGTCATGGGCGTATAGCTGATTTCCCGATCAATTTGGGTTTCAATGTTTTTCGCAAACTGCTCCAGCTTCTTTTCCTGAATATCTCCTACAATAAAGAGGTCGGTTGGCGCGTTCTGGTTGCCCGTAAAATAGCCTGTTACGCACGCATACATCACGTTTCCAATCTGCTCGATATCCTTAAAGAGCGCATCTTCCACTCCGGGGCCGGATTTTTGCATAATGGAAGATAATTCCTTCAATAGAGGGAAGGCTTCGTCTACCACATAATATTTGCGGCGGCGTTCATCATACGTTGTGAGCATTCCGATTTTTTCCAAAATCTGCAATTCCCGACGAACGGCATTGAGCCGCTCATTCACCGTCCGAGTTATTTCCCGCACAAAATACGGGCGCTTTACCCCGGTGGTAAAGAGTGTAATGATTTTCACCCGCGTCCGGGATCCGAATATTTTTTCAAGAGGAAATGGCTTTTGTGGCATATGCAAGAGCTATTCTTCGAGTGTACGCCCCCGGCAAGCAAGACGCAACACCTTTATTTCATGCTATACTTCCCCCTATGAAACAGGAGCGCATCGTACCTTCCGCGGAAGAACTGATTCTCTGCAAGGATCCCTCCCTTGTTTGCGAAACGTATTTGTTCGAGCCTGCTCCGGAAGAAGAACGGCTGGGTTTTTTGTTTGCCGCCGGAGAAACCCAAGACAGAGGAGGGGTAGGCAAGCAATTGCTCGACACGGTGGTCACGGCTATTCAACGGGAATATTACCGAGAGAGCGACCGATCAAGCGCTACCAGCTTTGAGATGGCGCTCCATCAAGCAAATCTTATTCTGTATGATTCTGCGGAATCCGGAATCCGAGACTGGATGGGCCATTTCCATGTTTCGGTCGGAGTCTTGGCCGGAGGCGAGCTTCACTTGAGCGTTGCGGGAGCCGGGGCGGTATTCTTGGCGCGCAAAACAGTAGTTACGAACATATCGCAAGGCATCTCCCATTTTCCCATCACTGATCCGCTCAAAACCTTTTCTCAAGTCGCAAGCGGAGAAGTGAGCGCGAGAGATACCATCTTTTTTACATCTGCAACATTCGACTCCGTATTTCGATCGGTAGATGTAGGGCGGTTTGCGCTTGAACATTCCGCCTCAACCATTGCCGCCCGGCTGGAACAGCTGTATCTCGACCAAGGCCATCGAGTTCCCCTTTCGCTTACTGTTGTCACGCTCCTGCCGCAATATATTTCTGAACCCAAGCAAGAAACCTCCGCTCCCCGCCAGGGCCGGGAAGCTTCTCCCGTAAAACTCGAGCCAAGAAAAGCCCTTATCCTGAAAAGATCTTGGGGCAAACAGGCCGCCTTGCTTATCATGTCCATATCTTCGCATACCGCCCGGGCTCTCAAGCAATGGGTTTGGCCTGCGGTAAAAAATGGCTCTCGAGGAGCGGTCAGAAAACTTCCCACTGTATCCATTTCCTTACCGAAGCCTTCTTGGAGGAGAACTCTTGCTTGGGCATTTTCTCTTCCCCGCTCAAGCAAGATTTTTGCCGGTGTTGCGATTTTTTTACTTATCGCACTCGGCATTAGTTTAATACTTCTACAGAATAAGCGGGCGTCTGATGCGGCAATCGAAACTGCGAGCCAAAGCCTTCACCAATCACAAACAAAGCTCGATGCGGCAAAGACTGCGCTTATCTATGACAATCGGGAGCAAGCAACTACGCTTTTAACTGACGCAAAGCGCATTGCGACAGAGCTTCAGGGCGGAACATTATATGCAGAAGAAACCAAAGCGCTCCTTGCGGGGATTCAAGAACAGCAAGATCGCCTCCAAAAAATATTCCGAAGCAGTGCCGCAAACACAAAAATCGTCGGAGACTTCGCATCCGAATCATCCCAAAAGGCGCCCAAGAAGATTTTCCTCATAGATAGCGCAATATATGGCGCAAGCCCGGACACAAATGCGATTGTAAAAATGGAACAAGACGGCAGCGTGCAGGTTGTCCGGTCTACGACATCCGGCATCGGGCTTATTACGGACGGCAGCGTGCAAAGCTCGGATAAAACAATATTATTCCAAACAGATGCCCAAGGACTTGCGATGTTTGACGCGAAAGATGCGTCTCTTGCAGACCAGGAAATTGCATATCCGTCGGAAGGCCCGGCGATGCAGTCGCTTGCCGCATTTGGAAACCGCCTCTATATATATGATAGCGGCCTGAAGGATATTCTCTCGTTCAATAAGACGCTTCGAGGATTCTCCGGAGGAACGCCCTGGATTACGGATGAAAAAGCGAAGAATATCGATATTGCGAGCATTGCAATAGACGGGAGCGTATATGCGCTCTCGAAAAATGGCACGATCACTCGCCTCTTTCGAGGAGAAGTTGCCGATTTCGTACAGGATACCGTAGATCCGTCATTCTCTTCTGCTGCAAAAATCATTACGACCGATACGATGAGCAACCTCTACGTGCTCGACCCTGCAAATAAACGGGTTGTAGTCTACACAAAGAAAGGCGCACTGGTTCGACAACTCTTCATTGAAGATACATTCCCGCTTGCCGACATCGCGGTATCCCCCGATGAAACCGCTCTCTACGCCCTTGTCGGCACGCGAGTGCTTTCCATATCGCTGGTGGAAGAGGCGCAATAAAAAAGCCCGCGTATACGCGGGCTTTTTCTGGATCTGACTATTTGAGTTCTACTTTTGCTCCGGCCGCTTCAAGAGTCTTTTTCATCTCTTCCGCTTCAGCCTTCGGAACATTTTCTTTGATTGCCATAGGAGCCTTATCAACAAGGTCCTTCGCATCCTTCAATCCAAGCTGTGTAAGCTCGCGAACTGCCTTAATTACGGCAATCTTCTGCGCGCCCGCTTCTGTGATTTCAACCGTGAAAGAAGATTTTTCCTCTGCTGCTGCGGCCTCCCCGCCTGCTGCAGGTCCTGCTGCCATCATCATTGCCGGTGCTGCCGCAGATACTCCAAACTTCTCTTCGAGGATATGCACGAGCTCTGATAGCTCAAGCACTGACATTTCCTCGACTTGCTTTACGAGGTCCTTGAACTTTTCCGGAACCTCAACTGTTGCTTTTTCGTCTGACATAGAATTAGTGTGAATTATAAATTGAATCATCGTGGTTTTTGGTCCGCGATTGCCTGCAATACGTATACGGCGCTTCGAGGCACTCCGGCGAGCACCTGCACAAAGCCGCGCATTGGGCCCGCAAGAACTCCAACGAGTTGCCCGAGCAATTCCTGCTTGCTTGGCAAGCTTGCAAGCTGAGCAACTTCGCTCGATGCTATCAGTCTTCCATCAAGTACTCCCGCAACCAAGCGAAGGCTTTGCTTCCCCTTCGCAAATGCCGCGAGAATTTTTGCCGGTGAAACTGCGTCGCCCCCGAAGATCATGGCCATTTGGCCATCATGCTCCATAGGGTTAAACGGGAGATTCGCACCTGCAAGCGCAATCTTCAAAAGGCGCTTTGGGATGACTTTCATCGAGCAGCCCGCTTCAAACAGCCTGTTTCTCAACTCATTGCTATCCGCAATGGTAAGCGCATCATACGCCAAGAAAACGACTCCTGAAGCTCCTGCAACATCGCTTCCCACTTCCTGGACACGTGTTTCTTTTTGTTGTCTTGTAAGTGGCATACATTATATCTTGTCGCCATCAAAATCCTGCAAGGGTCTTAAGATCGCCCTTGGTCTTTGGATGACTTGTATCTTTATATACCGAAGTGATGAATATTGCAACTATTCCTGGTTCACCAGCCTCACAAACTTCTTCTGAATCCAGGCTTCTTCTCCGGAAGAGAGCAGAACAGAAACCCACTCATCCTGCTCTATAAGCGCGCGGAAGGAAGTGTTCGGCGCAAGGGTCTGAAGCACTGGGGCGTCTTCGTTCGGCTCGCTGTATGCGGGAATATTGCCATTTGCCTGAATAACTGCCCGCTGTGGGAGGAAGATAATATCGCTGGCGGTATGCTCATCATGAGGAGTGGTCACCGTGTAATACGCGTCATACATATATCCCCCATTCTGGTTCATCACTTCGAAGTAATACGTGGTGTTTGGATTCAAGGTATCAAGCGCTACGCTATGCTCTGTCCGCAGGCCGTCTTCTTCAAACTTTTCGTTTCCGTAACTGGTGGATGTTCCGTAGTTCACCTTGCCCAAGTGGGTTACATGATTAGTATTCCACGTAATTGTTACCGACGTGGGAGTCAGCTGCGTCATGGCGACATTTTCAATCTTTGTCGGCGTCTGATCAAACGCAATTTCATATATTGCCCGTGCTTTCAACGCAAGCGTGGTAGCCTGACTCCTTACTGGCTCTATGATCCCTCGCATCACCCTATCAATCGCCTGCCTGTTCTTCAGGCCTTGCGCAACTCTCGTT
>CAZPRL010000002.1:0-22032 GCA_964589385.1 uncultured Candidatus Saccharibacteria bacterium
ACCTTGTTATCCATGCGGCGAGCAATAAAGAGCAGCTCTTCGCGAATGCGGATATTCTTCGAGTCCATATCCCGCGCGTGCTGGAGCGACTGGATTGCGAGCGTAAATTTCCCGGCATTTAAAGCGGCATGCCCCAGCTCTGCGTATGCGTCTACAATACTATCATCGAGCTTGATCACTTGCTGAAATATCTCAATTGCCTCATCCCATGCTTCTCGTCCGATTGCGGCCTTGCCAAGCAGAATATATGCTTTCGTTTCCGAAGAATGCTTCATAATATAGGAAACGAGCATGTCTTCTGCAGCTTCGTAATCTTGCTTCTCAAGCGCATCGGATGCTTTTTCAAGGGGAGTCTTTTCAGTTTCTCTTCGCAGCATCTGCGACATAATTGACGACTTTTTTTCCGGCTGTTTTTTGCCTTCCTGCGCCTCGCTTGTTTCTTCCGCGGGGTCTGTATGGCGAACAAGACGAATCATCGGGCTTGATTTTGGTTTTGGATCATCTTCAAGTGTTACCTTAATAGGCATTTTTTCCCTCAGCTTCTTTACATCCGGCATGCGGCTTGCAATTCCCTTCTGCAAAGAAGAAAGCCCTGTTTTTCCTTTTTGTGCGAGCAGGGCAACTTTTTCCTGGAACCCCACTTCAGGAATATGGATTCTTCGAACCGGCGGCTGTACGGCCGGAACAGGAGTGTTTGCAATCGATTTTTCCTTTTGCACTTTTTCCTTTTTCCTATCCTCTCTTCGGACTTTCATAGCAGAAATCCCCTCTTTTGCGCTCTTCGCCATGTGGGCAAAACGGTTCTTTGCGACAGAAATACCGCCTCCGCTTGGCTGGAGAAGCGTCTTTTCATGAATAGGCTTTGCGGATGCCGCCTCGTTCTGCATCTCTTCGGAAAACTCCACATGCTTCACTCGCATAACTACCCGCGAGACAAGAGCGATGATTCCTCCAAAGGATATGAACAATAATAGTGGTGGTAAAACATCGTATAACATGAGGGCTTTTGCATATCGTACCAATTGGCGAACAAACCGCCAAGAGCAGTTCCCCCCAGTTTTTAAATACTCAAGCGCGTAAACTCTTTGATGGTGATATTTTCCCCGATTTCTTGAACCGCTTCCGTGATCAGCTCCCCGATTGTCTGCTTCGGATTCTTTACGTACGGCTGCGTCATAAGCGCGCGCTCTTCGCGGAACTTTTTCATCTTTCCTTCCAAGATTTTTTCTCGCATTTCTGCCGGCTTTCCTTCTTGTTCAAGCTGTCTTGCGGCAAATTCGCGTTCTTTTTGCACATCCTCTTCGGACGCATCTTCCGGCCTAACTACAAGCGGATCACTTGCCGCGATGTGCATTGCGATGTTTTGCGCGAGCTCCTGAAATTTCTCATTGCGCGCAACAAAGTCCGTCTCGCATACGAGCGAAACCAAAACTGCGAGTTTCTTGTTGCTATGGATATAATATCCGACAATCCCTTCGTTTGTTTCTCGGTCAGACTTCTTTGCAATCGTAGCCTTCCCCTTTTCCCGAAGCCATAAAATCGCCTTTTCCATATCTCCGTCAGATTCCGTAAGAGCTTTCTTAGCGTCTACGACGCCGGCTCCTGTTCGATTTCGCAACGTTTTAATTTGTTCCATTGTTATCATAGTTCTAAGCATTATACCTCAAGCTTGATGCCCCGCGCCTTTGCAATTGCGGAAGCGATGACTTTCGTGATGAGCTCGATGGATCGAATTGCGTCGTCGTTTGCCGGGATTGCGCAAGTAAGGAGCTGCGGGTCTGCGTTTGTGTCTGCAATTCCGATTACGGGGATTTTCATGCGAACCGCTTCCTTTACCGCGATTCGTTCATCGTGCGCTCCGGCAACGAAAATTGCAGCAGGAAGAGACTTGAGCGATTTCATGCCCTCGAGCACGCTTTCCAGCCGCTCAACTTCTTTTTGCCGAACGGCTCGCTCTTTCTTGGTAAGAACGGCCAATTGCTTGGACTCTTCCATTCGCTTGAGCTCATCGAGCTTTTCAATGCTTTTCTGGATTGTGGTGAAGTTCGTCAGTGTTCCGCCCAGCCATCGTTTTGTGATGTATGGCATGTTCACCGCTTCCGCGTATTTCCTGATAATGGAGCGAGCCTGGCGCTTTGTGCCTACAAAGAGGATCTCTCCGCTGGGCTTCAGAGCGATATCGTGCGCAAATTGCGCTGCTTTGAGCAGGCCTTCCCGGGTATGGTTCAGATCGATAATTGCGACCCGGCTGCGGTGCATGTAAATAAATTGTTCCATTCTCGGATTTCGCTTGCTTTTCTCATGTCCGAAATGAGCTCCGGATTCCAGCATTGCCACGGCATCTGGAATAATGTCAGACATATCCGCAGGGGACGCTTTTACTTCGATTTTCTTTTTCGTTGTTGTTGAAACCATAGATATAGTACTCCTTGTTCCTCCCTAGAACACAGCGGAATTCTTATATACTGCCAAAGCTGCTTCTAGGTGTGAAATTAATGATAAAAATAATAGAATGAACGATACTGGATATGCTTGCAAAAATCAAGGACTTTTTGTATACTCCTAAACATTCCTATGAAAACCGATATTCATCCAACTTACAACAAAGAAGTGTCCGTAACCTGCGCGTGCGGCAATTCGCTTACGACCGGATCAACAACGAAAGCAATTTCTATAGAAGTATGCTCTGCATGCCATCCGTTCTATACAGGCAAACAGAAGCTTGTAGACGTAGCGGGCCGCGTAGACAAGTTCCGAAAACGGCAAGAAGAGGCTGAAGTGCTCAAGCAAAAGCTTCACACGAAGCAAAAATCCAAGAAATCTTCTTCTGCAAAAAAGACTGAATCGAGCAGCGAGGTCCGCATCTCGAAATAGGCTTTCGCCCCTCTCTGGGCACCTATGGCATTCCCATCACGAGAAGAACTCACAAAGCACATTGATTCTCTTACGGAGCGTCTTGCCGACATTGCGCTTATTAAGCAGCCAGCTATCGTAAAAGACTTATCCCATCAGATGCGCCGAGCGAAAGATACGCTCGCGGCCGTTGAGGAGTTAACGCGAATTGAAAAAGAAATCGCAGATAATACGAGTCTCTTTAGCTCTTCGGATGATGACATCCGCGCTCTTGCGGAAGAAGAGTCCCTTCGGCTTTCTCAGGCAAGAACCAAGACGACGGAAATACTGGAAGAGCTCCTCATTCCGGAAGATCCGCTCAATAGCCGCGATATCATCTTGGAAATCCGAGCGGGCGCAGGCGGACAAGAAGCATCCCTCTTTGCCCAAGAAATGCTGCGGGCATACATTCGCTACGCAGAGATGCGAGGCTGGCGCGTATCCGCAATCGACGATGGAGTCGTGGAAATTTCCGGAGAAGAAGTATATGGGCACTTAAAATACGAAAGCGGAGTGCATCGAGTCCAGCGAATTCCGGAAACGGAAAAGATGGGCCGAACACACACATCAACCATAACCGTTGCGATTCTTCCTCGCGCAGAAGAGGAAGACGTCATAATTCGCCCGGAAGATTTACGAATAGACGTATATCGCGCAAGCGGCGCAGGAGGCCAGCATGTAAACAAGACAAGCTCTGCAGTCAGAATCACCCACATTCCGACCGGAACAATGGTTGCCTGCCAACAGGAGCGCAGCCAACATAAAAACAAGGAACAAGCGATGAGCGTATTGCGCGCACGCTTACTTGCCGCCCAAGAAGAGGCGCGTCATGCAAAAGAGGCAAAGGAACGAAAATCTCAAATCGGGACCGGCGACCGATCGGAAAAAATCCGGACTTATAACTTCCCCCAAGATAGAATTACCGATCACCGCATCAAAGAATCGTGGAGTAACATTGCCGGCGTTATGGAAGGCGCCCTAAATCCGATTATTCACAGCATGCAGGAAAAAGATCGAGAAAGCCGCCTTGCGCGAGCGATATAAGATATAATCTTGATATGCCCGCCACAATCCAAACAGCCGTAGCCTATATGGTGCATAGCCTCGCTTCCCATTCGGATGCCCCGCATCTGGACGCGGAACGCATCGTGCTATGTGCGATTCATCAGCGCAATGCCAGCTACCTGCTCGCCCATGCAGGCGAAGAGGTGGACAATACCGCTCTGCGGCAAATCCACCACATGACGGCGCTTCGCGCATCCGGCATGCCGCTTGCATACGTACTGGGCGAAGCTGAATTTTACGGGCGCACATTTACCGTGACGCCTGATACGCTTATCCCCCGTCCGGCGACGGAGAGCTTGGTCGAACAAGCTCTTGCATATATCCGGCAAAATTTTTCAAATCACAAAGAAATCACTATCGCGGATATCGGTACCGGCAGCGGAATTATCGCAATCACGCTCGCACTTGAGCTCGATAAGCTAAAAAGCTACCGTCTTATCGCCACCGATATCTCCCCCGCCGCACTCGAGGTCGCCAAATATAATGCAGCCTTGCACGGCGTATCGGATCGCATCGAGTTTGTTGCAGGAGACATGCTCACGCCTCTCACAAGCCTCCCTGTCACATTAATCGTCAGCAATCCGCCCTATGTGCCCACCCATGAGCTCAAACGCGCCGGGGAGACCATCCAAACTCGCGGCTTGCTCTTCGAGCCGACCATCGCGCTTGATGGCGGAGAAGATGGGCTGGCATTCGTAAATCAAATAAAAAAAGCCGGCACCCCGGCGATTATCGAAACAATAGGCGGAGAAATCGTTACTATTTAGTATCCTCTTTTTTCGCGTCTGATTCTCCCGCCTTTTCGCCACCCTCGCCCTCTTCTGCAGGTTCTTCTTTCTTCACACCTTCAACGCTTTCAACATCTTCCTTCACTTCTTCGGAAAGCGCTTCAAGCTCCGCTTCTGAACGAGGAGGCTGTACGAGCGCCACAACGTCTTCGCCGTTGCGGTCAGTCGTTACTCCGCGCGGAAGCGCAATGTCCTTGATGTGAATTGCGGAATCAAAATCGACAAGCGAAGAAATGTCCACTTCAATATCATGCGGCAAGTCCTGAGGCAGCGCTTCCACTTCCAGCTCATCCAAGTTTCGAACAAAAATTCCCGCCAAATCTTTTACTGCAGGAGACTCCCCTACGAACTTAATTGGCACATCAGCCTTAATAGCCTCATCCATGCGAACCTGATAAAAGTCGATATGAATAATCGTGTTCTTAATGGGGTGTAATTGCACTTCGCGGATAAACACCGGATGCTGGCTTCCGTCTTGCAGAGAAAGGCTAATCATAGTCGTATGCCCCGCTTTGGACAACAGCTTCTGGAACACTCGAGACTCTACCTCGATATGCTGCGGCTCAATTCCGTGCCCATAGAGAACGGCCGGGATGTTTCCGCCGCGACGAACTACGCCGGCTTGTCCGGAACGCGTATCGCCAATGAGCTGTAATTCTGCTGCCATATGAACATAAAGCGTAGTGCGTTATGTTCTTTGTGTCAATGCCCGAATAGCGTTTTGGTCTTCTTTAAGTAATTTGTAGATGGAGAGCAGTTCGTCGCTGGTCACTTCCTTGCTGCCAAAGAAGCGCTTCGTGTCCTCTGCCGTCATGTCTGTTACCAGTCCAAGGCTCACAATTCCCAGTCCTGTCATTGCTACCATCGCGACAATTGAGCTTTCGCATTTTGAGCACGTTACATATACAACCGTTGCGTCCTCTTCTTCTCCAATCACGCGCGCACCATCTAAATCATATTCTGCGCTGCAGAATGGGCATCGGGAGACAAAGTGTACGTTTTCATCAAATTCCATAGGGTGCTCTTGTTATGTTCTTAATGATAGTCTAATTTTTGCCTTATGTCAATTTTATTTTCTATTTTTTTGAACAACTAAGTTGTTCTTATTGCCCCTATCTAGGTAAAGGTAGACAGCTCCATGGGCGCGCTTGAAGTAAATCTGCCGTGAATCTTTACCGACTCTACCAGGCCCAGCAAGAAGAACGATGTAATCAAATTCGATCCCCCATAACTGACCAGAGGAAGCGGAATTCCCGTAACCGGCAAGATACCCATATTCATTCCCGCATTTACCGTAAATCCTACAATCAATATAAAGAATGCGCCGCAGGCAAGGAGCTGGCCAAACGGGTCGCTTGTGAGGCGCACCACGCTAATAATCCTTCCCAGCATAATACCGTACAGAATAGTAACCAGGGCGATTCCAATAAACCCGAGCTCTTCGCCAACGCTGGCAAAAATAAAATCGGTATGGCGCTCCGGAAGAAACTTGAGCTGCGATTGGGGGCCATGTCCCAGCCCCCTGCCAAATAGCTGGCCGGAACCGAGCGCAATGATTGATTGCGTAACATTGTACCCTGAACGCAGAGGGTCTGCAGTGGGGTTAAGGAATGTTACTACTCTCTCTTTTTGGTACGGAAGCAATACCGTCTGCCATCCGATTCCCAATAGCATCATTCCAAGCAGCCCGAGAACGCCTATTGTTCTCCAAGATAAGCCAAAAATAAGAAGCATGCCGGCCCATAAGGCAATCATCACTGATGCCATCCCCAAGTCAGGTTCGCGCAAGACAAGAGCAATCGGAAGCGCAACAACCGCAAAAGTTCCAAGCACGCTTTTTATCCCGGCATGCTTCTGCTTCGACAGTATCCACGCAATCATCAGCACGAGGGCAACTTTGACGAACTCTGATGGCTGGAGCTGAAAGCCAAAAAAATCCAGACGGCTTACGGTTCCTCGAATCAATCTTCCCGTAAAAGACAAAAAGAGCTGCACAAGAAACCCTGCGGCAAAAATACCCGGAGCAAGCCGCTTCCACGTATGGTACGGAACTTTCATTGCAATTAAGCACAGTGCTACCCCCACCCCAAGCGCAATTGCCTGCCGATACAACAGCGGCGATATCCCCGTAGTCGCAGAGTCTGCAGAAGACGCAAGCATGGCAAGACCGATTCCGGAGAGCAGCGCAGCACAGCTTAAAAGCACCCAGTCCGCCGATGCAAAAACACGCCGAAGATTCATACGTATATGTTATCGAAGGAGGCTGGGATCGCCAATAATATGAACTGCGTTTTCGGGGCTGTAGATATTGGTAGCCGCAAGGGCGATAACGCGCGCAGTTTGCGATGCGGGATACGGCCACTGAATGGTAAATTCTCTTTGTTCACCGACAACCAGCCTTCCTACGAACGTCTTCCCCACTCCGATAATCTGCCCGTCTGCATCGAGGGCAACCCCCGTCACTTCCACTCGCTCCCAATCGAATGTGGAGTTATTCGTCACAATTCCGGTCTGCTGCTCAATGCGCTGGGATCCCGCTTCAAACTGGGACCGGTCGCGCAAAAACACCCCGAAACTTGGAAGTGTTGCCCGCTCTGCCAATGCAGTAAATACAACGGAGCCCGGGGTCTCTACCGATACGCTTCCGAATTGCTTGTCCGAAGGAATAAGAATATCAAGCGCAGCCAAATACTGCAGCCCTCCCGGAAGCACATACACATCCTGCTGGGCAGTACTAATTACATCTCCTGACGGGCTCTTCACTACAAACCGTACGGGATACGATGCCGTACCGGCGCGGACGTTTTGGTTTTTCACGCGCGCCACCACATCAATTGTCTTTCCTTTGGGCCCGGGATTCTCAATATGAGGCACCACAACGACGTTTTCTACCGTAATGGGCAAATAGGTCTCTTGGACAACATCCGGCGCCTGAACAACCCTCTGCCGCGCGAAAAAGGGAGAAATAACCGCATACCCAACAAGGCCAAGGAACGCAAAAAATCCTATCGCATATACGGTCTTCTTAATTGCCCGATGCATGCTCATCGTGCATACATCATACCACATGCGGTATACTAAAAAGCCATGAATGACTTCACTCATCTCCACGTACACTCCCACTACTCCCTCCTTGATGGTCTTGGCAAACTAGATGCATTGATTGAACGAACAAAAGAGCTCGGCATGAACTCCCTCGCGATTACCGACCACGGCGCCATGTATGGGGTAATCGAGTTCGTGCAAGCGGCGCAAGAAGCGGGAATTAAGCCGATTATCGGAATGGAGGGATATCTCGCCCCAAATGGACACGATAAAAAACGGGGCAAAGTCGATAGTAATCCTCGGCATATCGGACTGATCGCAATGAATACTGCCGGATACAAAAACCTTATTCAGCTGTCTACAAAGGCATTCTTGCAAGGGTATTACTACAAGCCACGAATTGACTATGGTTTACTGGAGGCGCACTCGGAAGGGCTTATCGTATTATCAGGCTGCTTGAATGGCGATATTTCAAAAGCGATTCTGGAAAAGCGCCCCGACGATGCCAAACGCCTGATCGAATGGCACATTGAACGCTTCGGAAAAGATCGTTTTTACCTGGAAGTACAAAGCCATCCCAGTATTGCAGACCAAGTAACTCTCAATGCCGCCCTTATTTCCTATGCAAAAAAATACAATATCTCCCTGGTAGCAACGGCAGATTCCCACTACATCCACCCCGAAGATGCCGAGGCGCAAGACGTGCTGATTTGCGTACAAACCGGCACAACCGTCCAGGAGAAAGACCGCATGTGCATGCTTGGAGAAGACTTTTCGCTGAAGAGCCCCGAAGAATTAAAGGAAACATGGAAAGAGCATCCCCAAGCCGTTGATAGCACGCAAAAGATTGCGGATATGTGCGATGTTCCGTTTGAGTTTGGAAAAAATAAATTACCCCGCTTTCCCCTTCCAAAAAATGAAACTCCCGACAACGCACTGAAAAAACTTTGCGAACAGGGGCTCAAAACTCGATATGGATCCAACGTTCCGGCAGCAGCTAAAGAGCGCCTGTCGTATGAGCTGGGCGTCATTGCGCAAACTGGGTTCTCATCGTATTTTCTCATCGTTTCTGACTTCGTAAATGAAGCCAAGCGCCGCGGCATTTTAGTGGGGCCGGGCCGCGGAAGCGCAGCAGGAAGTTTTGTCGCATACCTGACAAACATCACAAATGTGGACCCGCTTAAGTATGACTTGCTGTTTGAACGATTCTTGAATCCCGAGCGCGTATCTATGCCCGATATCGACTTGGATTTCGCCGACGACCGGCGAGGAGAAGTCATTGATTATGTGCGAGAAAAGTATGGACAAGAGCATGTATCGCAGATCATTACATTCGGAACCATGGCAGCTCGCGCTGCAATCCGAGACGCGGGACGCGCGCTCGGATTCCCCTATACATTCTGCGATACTATCGCGAAGGCCATTCCCCCATTTACGAATTTCGAGCAAGCGCTTTCCCAAGATGGCGAGCTGAAAGAAATATACGGCAACGATCCGCAAGCGAAAAAGCTTATCGATACCGCAAAAAAGCTCGAGGGCGTATGCCGTCATGCGAGCACCCATGCCGCCGCAGTGGTGATTACCGACTTGCCCCTTACCGAGTATGTCCCTCTCCAGCTTTCCAGCGCTTCTGAAGGCACGAAAGACACGGTAACCCAATATGCAATGTCTGCGGTGGAATCTCTCGGCCTGTTGAAGATGGACTTTTTGGGGCTCAAAAACCTTACCGTTATCCAAAAAGCTCTTTCTACGATTGAAAAGCGACATGGCGTTTCCATAGATTTGGAAGGCTTGCCGATGGACGATGCGAAAACGTATACCCTACTCCAAGAGGCAAAAAGCGTAGGAGTGTTCCAGTTGGAATCCTCCGGCATGCGCCGGTATTTAAAAGAGCTCAAACCGACAGAATTCGAAGATATTATTTCCATGGTGGCGCTCTACCGGCCGGGCCCGATGGATTCGATTCCTGATTTCATCGCCGCAAAGCACGGCAGGAAAAAAATCTCCTATCTGCATCCGACTCTTCAGCCGATTCTTGAAAAAACGTACGGCGTCATCGTAACCCAAGACCAGGTGCTGCAAATTGCGCGGCAATTCGCCGGCTTCACCTATGGGCAAGCAGATATTCTCCGAAAAGCAGTAGGCAAAAAAATCAAAGAACTGCTCGATGAACAGCGTCAGAAATTCGTGCAAGGAGCAATTGCAACGCAGAACGTAAACCAGAGTACTGCACAAAGCGTATGGGACTTCATTGAACCGTTTGCTCGATACGGATTCAACCGCGCCCATGCGGCATGCTATGCGATGATTGCGTATCAAACGGCATATCTAAAGGCAAACTATCCGGCAGAATTCATGGCGGCGGTACTCACATGCGATGAAGGAAATACCGACCGGCAAGCAATTGAAGTAGCCGATGCCATGACGTTGGAAATTCCCATCCTTCCGCCGGATGTCAATGAAAGTGAAGAAGATTTTACCGTGGTAATCACGAAGGAAAAGGCTTCGGGAATCCGCTTCGGATTATCCGCGATTAAAAATGTCGGCCACAATGCCATTACTGCGATTATCGAAGAGAGAAACTCCCGCGGTCCTTACAAAGATCTCTTCGATGTATTCCGAAGAGTCAATGCAAAAGATTTTAATAAAAAGTCCGTGGAGAGCCTTGCAAAAGCAGGGGCGTTTGACTGCGTTGCCGAACGCAATTTCGTCTTTACCCACACCGATGAGCTCCTGGATTTTAATCGGTCTCTGCACCGCAAAACAGACCAGGGGCAGACGAACCTGTTTGGAGGGGCAAACAGCGCTCCCCTTGCAGAGCCGAGAATCACGCTGACCGAAGTCTCTCCCATAGAGCAAGAGGTTCGGCTTGCTTGGGAGAAAGAATTGCTCGGGCTCTACATATCCGATCATCCCTTGAGCGAATTTCGCGGGATTCTTTCCAAAATCGCACTTCCCATTTCTTCCGTCCTCGGAGGGAAAGACCAGGCAAGCGCCCGCGTCGCCGGAGTTATCAGCAGAATCAAGAAGATTATTACGAAAAGCGGCCAGCCCATGCTCTTTGTGCTCGTGGAAGACCTATCCCATGGAATTGAAGTGCTCGTATTTCCAAAAATTCTCACCCAGACAAGTAACATATGGATAGACGGCAACCGCGTCATTATCGATGGAACGCTCTCCGATAAAGATGGCGAAACGAAACTGCTTGCAAATTCAGTAAAGCTGCTCACAAAAGATTCTGCCGCTTCCGAAAAGCACATTGCGACGCGGCCAAACTCCGAGCAGCGAAATGAAATGCTTCTTTCTCTCTCGCCCGCTACATCCCGCGAGACGCTTGAGCAGCTTCGGCAAACCCTTTCCTCTCTGCACACCGATACGAATTCTCTTCCGGTAACCCTCTCGATTGTGCGCGGCGGCGCATCTACGATGGTCTCCACGCCGTACCGCATCACTCAAGACGAGAAAACGCTTGCGGCACTTTCCGCTATAGTCGGAAGTAAGTCCATACGATATAAAGCATAGATATGCCATCTGTTCATCTCGCCATCCCATCTCGAGGACTGCTTCTCGTCGTTATCCTTCTCTTCGCCGGAGCGGGCCTCCTTGCCGCCTCTACATTGCTTCCCCGCGTATCAATTACCGTTCACCCAAAAACCGCAGAAAGGCAGATTACAAAAGATATCCTGCTCATAGCCGATAGCACGGCTCCCGATTACGTACGATTTACCTTGCCCGCAAAAATCGTAGAAGAAGAACTATCCGCAACAAAGACGTTTGAAAATGGCGGCGGAGCAATTGCAGAAGACTACGCAAAAGGCTCTATCACATTTACCAATACCATGGATGAAGAGCAGCGGCTTCTTCCAAAAACGCATATGCGCCATGTGGACTCCAGCGTGCAATTTTTAACTGACAAGGCTGTTACCATTCCTCCAAAAGAAACACTCACCGTTTCCGTAACGGCGAAAGAAAAAGGAGCATCGGGCGATGTTCCTACCGGAAAATTCGTTATCGATAAACTCTCCAAAGCGTTGCAAGAAGCCGTATATGCGCAAAGCGCACAAGGATTTTCCGGAGGACAGTCTACAAGCACGGAAATTACAGAAGATGCCATTGCCGCAGCCCAGCAAACCGTTCTTGAACAGGTAAAGCAAGATGCTATCGCCAAGCTGACTGCGAAAGCGGGAGGCGCATCCATTCGCCCCGATTTGGTCAACGTGGAAATTATCTCCCAGAATGTTTCCGCCTCCGCCGGCAGCCGCGCACTGCGATATAGTGCAAGCGCGAACGTACGCGCGCGCGGCTTTGTCGTAGACAACCATAATCTTGTCAGCCTGATGACGCTCGCACTCCGGGCTTCGGTTACGTCAGACGAAGAGTTTGTATCCTACAATCCCGATTCGTTTTCCATAACCATCGCACAAACAGATTGGGCAAAAGGGCAAGCGCGCATATCCGCGTCTCTAAGCGGAACATATGCAAAGAAAATAGGTCCGGGCGAACTTGCGAACAACAATCTTCCGGGTCTTTCCAAAGAAGAAGTTACCGCTCGCTTTCTCGCTTCTGCCAATATAGGCTCCGTGGACGTTTCATTCCACCCGTTCTGGGTCACATCCGTCCCCTCCCGCACAAACCAAATTGACATCTCTGTCGCAGACGCGTCATGATAGGACAAGCTATGGAAACCCCTACAGAACAGCCGGATCACAGAAAGCTCGGGTACGATCTCGATTTATTTACGTTTTCGGAACACGTCGGGTCCGGACTTCCGCTCTTTACCCCGAAAGGCACCGTTATTCGAAAACAGCTGGAAAATTTTTTGCACTCGATTATCGAACCATTGGGATATCAACAAGTATGGATTCCGCATATTACGAAGCCGGAACTGTATAAAACAAGCGGACATTGGGATAAATTCAAAGACGACCTGTTTCATGTAAAAGGCCACAAAGATGACGACTTCGTCATCAAGCCGATGAACTGCCCGCATCATACGCAAATTTATGCAAGCCGCCTGCGCAGCTATCGCGATTTGCCGCTGCGCTTTTCTGAAATCACGACAGTGTACCGAGATGAACAGGCTGGGGAACTTCTCGGTCTTGCGCGCGTACGCTCTATCACCCAAGACGACGGGCACGTATTTTGCCGACAAGATCAGATTCAAGAAGAAATCAGCCGCATCCTCCAAAGTATCTCGACATTCTACAAAGCGTTTGATTTTGAACTGACCGCTCGGCTTTCCCTGCGCGATCCGAAAACGCCGAAAAAATATCTTGGTTCCGATGAGATATGGCAGCAAGCAGAGCAAATGCTTGCCGATGCGCTTGCTGCGAATAACTTTGCAAACGTGGAAAAAGAAGAGGGCGAAGCCGCATTTTACGGACCAAAAATAGATTTTACCGCGCACGACAGCCTTGGCCGCACATGGCAGCTGGCAACGGCGCAACTGGACTTCAACATGCCGGAACGCTTCGATCTTTCCTACACCGCAGACGATGGCAGCAAGCAACGCCCCGTTATGATCCATCGCGCAATTCTTGGCTCGTTCGAACGCTTCATCGCCATGCTGCTTGAGCATACCAACGGCAATCTTCCCCTCTGGCTCTCCCCTGTTCAAGTTGCCGTGCTTCCGATTGCGGAAGACGTGCACGAATACGCCGAGCAGATTGCATCACAGCTCAAAGAAAAGAATATTCGTGTCACCATTGATACTACATCAGAACGCATCGGAAAAAAGATTCGCGATGCATCTTCTCAAAAAGTTCCCGTGCTTATTATTGTGGGCAAGAAAGAAATGGCCGATGGCACTGTCTCGCTGCGCAGCAAGCTGTTTGGTGAAGAGCTGATGCCAATTGCAGATGCTGTCGCAAACATCGCAGAACTCTCAAAGCCAGCGTAACCTCATCCCCGCCTGTCCGGCCGGCAGGCCCTTCACTATACTATCTTTCGCTTACCTTGGCGAAAAGTGAGGCTTATCGATTCTTGCTTGTCCATAAATCGTCCCACCATGCCGATGGCGAAATTTCATAAATAGATTTTCCGAGCTTTTGTGCGCTTGGAAGCGTGAGCTTCTTGAGATGTTTCGCGTTGCCTTTGGTACGGCCTTTCCCTTCAAGCCATACCATTGCCTCTTTGTTGCCTTGCCATTCGTATTCGCGAAGTAAAAGAATCTGGTCGAGCACATCCGCATTCTTTACAATGATTGCTTCTTTCGTTTTCCGCTCTGCATATTCATCAATCAATATTTTAAAATCAGGAAATGGTAGCGTGCCGAGCTGCTCTTCGTTTACTTCTTCTTCATATATTTTTACATATCTTTTATGTACCCAGTTATGGTCACCTGTGCGCGCTTCCGCCATATCGTGTAGCAACGCCATCATAACCGTTTTGTATACGTCCGCTTCTTCCTGCTTTGCCAATATCCATGCAATAATCGCGACTCGATAGGAATGGGATGCAATGGTATCAGAGGTATCGTCCGTTAACAGCGTTTGCCGATGCATGCGCGGAAGCTTCCGCATGGTGCCTACTTCGAACAGAAAGTTTGCGAGCCGCTTACTAACATCCATACAAAAAGCGTACTCCCGCTCTTTTAAAACTTCAACGGTACGGGCGTAGGGCTAGGGGTCGGATCTATTGAGGGAGATGGCGATACCGCAATGCCTTCCAATTGCTCCTGATATGCCTTGTATTCCTCTGCAACGCCCGCAAGCCGAGCAAGCTGCTGGTTAGCGCTTGCAAGCACCTTCAGCCATGAATCCCTCACGCGAGCGATTGCATCATCGGATATCTCCTCCACCGCCTCTTTCGCATTTTTCAGGCTTTCATCAAGCAACCTGCTCTTGAGCACGACAATTGCGGGAGACTTGCTTGCGTCAATTGCTTCCTGCAAAGCCTTCGCGTCCGCCTCTACATGCTTCATCTGTACTTCGAATTTCTTATCATTATCGCCCGCCACCGCCAATTCCGCTTTGCGCTTCCACGTTATAGCGTAGTACTGCATATTGGAAATAAAGTCCTTATCGGCAAAGAATTGTTGCACGGAAGATGAAACTCCGCTGAATTTTTCGGTATTTACCTTCACTTCAAAAACTCCCGTTATGACTCCTGCAATCGCAAGAGCAATCACAGAGATTAAAAGAATCTTGGACATACTCGTAGTATATCGCTAGAATCCTCTTGATGGAACAGAATGCATTTGTTGTGCTCGGGCCTACCGCCTCGGGCAAAACCGCGTACGCAATCGATCTTGCCCGCCGCATCGGAGGCGCGGTTATTTCCGCGGACTCGCGCCAGGTGTATGCAGGCATGAATATCGGCACTGCTAAGCCAAAAGAAGCATGGAGCACTGCGGTGCATCCAGTTACGGTGCCGGATGGTATTGATGGTATTCCTCATTACATGATCAATATTACGTCGCCCGATACCCCGTATACCCTCTCGGAATATCTTGCCGGGGCAAAACAGGCTATGGCGAAAGTAAACAATCAAGGCCTTGTGCCGATTATCGCAGGAGGAACAATGCTTTATGTAGATGCGCTGGTAGATGGATACAACATTCCCGACGTTGCGCCGAATGAAGCGTTGAGATCCGAGCTTGAGCAGCATTCTCCCGAAGCGCTATATGCGATGCTTCTTGCAAAAGATCCGAGCGCACAAGCGTTTATTGAACCGCACAATACGAGGCGCATCATTCGCGCATTGGAAGTCTTTCAAGCAACCGGCAAGCCGTTTTCATATCTTCGAGCAAAACAGCCATCGGATACGAATTTTCGTATTATCGGCTTATTTCCTGAATGGGAGCTGTTACAAAAAAGAATCACGCAGCGGGCGCAAGAGATGATAGATAGCGGCTTGCAGGAAGAAATTCATACCCTGCAGAAAGACCATCCAGATTCCAAACTCCTCCAGACGATGAACTACAAAGAAAATTGCGATGTTGAAAAAATGGTGCAATCAAATATGCGATACGCCCACCGGCAAATGTCGTGGTGGAAGCGGCGAGATGATATTTATTGGATTTGCTGACGAAGCATCTTGATGACAACCCCCGGATTTGCTTTGCCTTTTGTTTTTGCCATTACTTGCCCCATCAAAAATTGCAGGCCTGCGTCTTTGCCGACTTTAATCTTCTCCACTACATCCGGATTTTCTGATATCACTTCCTGAATAATAGAAGTAAGCGCTCCTGTGTCGCTGACTTGCTCAAGTCCCAAATTTTGCATTACGGCATCAGGATCTCCGCCCGTTTTTTGCATTTCCAGCACCATGGCGGCAGTAGCATTGCTTCCGATTTTTCCTTGCGCAAGCAATGCGGCAAGTTCCGCAAGATTTTCCGCGGAGATGCGAATATCTTGCCTATCGATGCGCTGTGCATCTCTCATCTTGCGGATATCCTGCAAAATAATATTTGCTGCTGTTTGGAGAATTTTCGTCTCTTCTGCAGGCGCAACATCTACACGCTCCTTGTCTATCTGTGCAATCTCTGACGCTGTTTCTTCAAAAAGCTGTGCAAGCTCTTTCTCCGTAATCAGCAGCTCTGCCTGCTGGGCAGATACGCCGTACTCTTGAATGAACCGATGGCGCGCTTCCCATGGCAGCTCCGGCAATGCTTTCGCACGAGATAAAAGATCTTCTTCAGTAAAGAAAAAAGGAGGAATATCCGGCTCGGGGAAATAGCGGTAGTCCGCCGCTTCTTCCTTTACCCGTTGCAATACTGTCTTCCCCTCTTCGCTGTCCCATCCGCGCGTTGCGTGAACCGGAATTTCTCCTTTTTCCCATGCCTTTGTTTGGCGCGCAATTTCATAATGCAGCGCTTTTTCTACGAACTTGAATGAATTGACGTTTTTTACTTCTGTCTTGGGATTCAGTTCCGCAGTTCCTTCTGCCCGTAAAGAAATATTCGCATCGCAGCGCATCTGCCCTTTTTCCATATCCGCATCCGATATGCCAAGCGTACGCATCACTCTCTGCAATTCCTGAAGAAAAATCCTCGCATCAATCGGTGACGCGATATCCGGCTCGGTTACGATTTCCATCAGCGGAGTGCCGGCACGGTTAAAATCAACCAGCGTACTTTTCCTATCTTTCGAATGCGTGTTTTTTGCAGCATCTTCCTCCAAATGAATTCTTGTAATGCCGATTACGCGTTCTTTCCCATCAACAATAATCGGGAATTTCCCTGTGCCGCAGAACGGCTTGTCGTATTGGCTTATCTGATACCCCTTCGGCAGGTCCGGATAGAAATAGCTTTTGCGGTCAAACTTACTCTCTGTTGCCAATTCGCATCCGAGCGCCGCTCCGGCCAATTGGATCCACTCTATCGCCTGCGCGTTCGGAACAGGAAGCGTGCCGGGGTATCCCATGCAAATCGGACAGATAGCAGTATTCGGCTCGGCATCCCCCAACACGTTCTTACAAGAGCAAAACATTTTGCTCTTCGTCTTCAGCTGAACGTGGATTTCTAAGCCAATTACAGGGATAAGCTTCATGAAAATAAGTATGGTACAAAATGGCGTATCATGCTAGCATAACTTGTTTGCTATGAAATGGGGTGTACTGGTGATAGGAGGAGGGCCTGCGGGGATGATGGCTGCAGGCAGAGCTGCCGCAAAAGGGGCTCGTGTATTGCTATTGGAAAAAAATGACACTCTCGGAAAGAAACTTCTCATGAGCGGAGGTGGAAGATGCAACGTTACGAACGGACAAACGGACAATCGCCTCTTTTTGAAGAAACTAGAAGAAAGCAGCAAGTTTCTCTTCTCCGCTTTTGCCGCTTGGAATGTACAAAACACGCTCGATTTTTTTCATGAACGAAACATGCCAACAAAAATCGAAAATGAACTGCGCGTATTTCCTGTAAGCGACAGTGCGAAGTCTGTATGGGATGTGTTGCAGAAATACATGAGAGACGGCAACGTGACGATTCAAAAAGAATCCCCCGTTACGGGCTTTATTGTTACAGAGGGCAAGATCACGGGAGTAACACTAGAAAATAAAAAGATCATAGAAGCGGAGTCGTTTGTTCTCGCAACAGGTGGAAACTCTCATCCAGAAACAGGATCCACAGGTGATGGATTCGCTTGGCTATCAAAGATAGGCCATAGCGTAGTTGATATTGAACCTTCTCTTGTACCAATCGCATTGAAAGACACATGGGCAAAACGACTGCAAGGCATTAGCCTACAAAACGTAAAACTCTCACTGATATCCTTCGACTTCGCTCAGGATAAACAAACCGGCACAAAACACGAAACAAAAACTGGAAGTATGTTATTCACTCACTTTGGTGTTACTGGCCCCCTGATTTTAAATGCAAGTAATTCCGTTCGAGAACTTCTGCAGTATGGCGAAGTTACAATATTGCTAGACCTATTACCTGCAGTCAATCATAAAGAAATAGATATTGCATTACAAAACATATACTCCGAACAAGCAAAAAAACGAGTAAAAAACATATCAACAACTCTCCTCCCTTCATCTGTACTTCGCACCATCAGCGAACTTGCTGGTATTGATTTGGAAATTCCATGTAATAGCGTTACACGAGAACAGAGAAAACAACTCGTGCAACTTCTCAAAGCACTTCCCCTTCATGTGTCCCACTTGCTTGGGCTTGATAAAGCAGTTATCACCAGTGGCGGTGTTGAGCTTTCTGAAGTTGATTTTAAAACGATGCAATCAAAACTGTATCCAAGCCTATATCTTGTCGGCGATGTGCTAAACATCAATCGCCCGTCTGGCGGGTACAGCCTCCAGCTGTGCTGGACCACAGGGTTTATCGCCGGAAATTCGGTACTTTACACCCCGTAAACTATCAGATACCGTTTGTAGATACTTATGATTCTATCAGACCGCGACATAAAAATAGCGCTTAAAAATGGAGATATTGTTATTAAGCCAAAACCAGACCTGGCCGTCCAACTGGGGTCATCAAGCTTAGATTTACGGCTCGGATATACGTTCCGGTTTTTTAAACATCGAAAACAGGCATTTGTCGATCCCTTCGATAAAAAGACAACGGAAGGTATGACTGAAGAGATCACGATTAATAAAAAAGAGCCATACGTCATTCATCCAAATGAGTTCGTACTAGCGTCCACGTTAGAATGGGTGGAATGGGGCGATGCACTAGCGGCACGAGTAGAAGGGAGAAGCAGCCTCGGACGCCTGGGGCTCGTTATTCACTCTACAGCAGGGCACATTGACGCAGGATGGCGTGGTGCAATCACGCTAGAGCTTCGAAATATTGGAATGGCTCCTATTTTATTGTATCCAAAGATGCGCATTTGCCAGCTTATTTTTGAACCTCTTTCTTCCCCTGCTGATCAGCCATACACATTGAAGCCGGGAGCAAAGTATCATAGCAAGGAAGGCACAACGGAAACTGCTATCTCGAAAGAGAAACTGCGATAAATAATTCTCTGATACACTTGGCACATGATCCCTTTTCAAGTAAAAAAGCTCTCTCCCGACGCAACGCTTCCCGCAAAAGGGAATGCGACGGATGCCGGCATCGATATTTACACAAACGAATCCTACACCTTATCGCCCGGCGAGCGGCATATGTTTGCAACCGGCATTGCATGCGCAATTCCCGATGGATATGTAGGATTGCTATGGGACCGCTCCGGTTTGGGATCAAAAGGTATTCACAGATTCGCAGGTGTTATAGATTCCGGATATCGCGGAGAATGGAAAGTAATCCTTTATAATTCTACGAGCGAGCCGTTTGAAATAAAATCCGGAGATAAAATCGTACAGTGCATCATTCAGAAATTTGAAGCAACAGAAATTTCAGAAGTTACTGACTTGGACGACACTGCGCGCGGCGCTTCAGGATTCGGCAGCAGCGGACGGTGAGACTCAAAGAAACTTCTTTACCACGCCCCAGATTTCTTCGTGCAGCTCTTCGCGAGTTCGCTGTTCCCCTTTTTCGTCTACGCTATTAAACACGGTCCACTTCTGTTCTTTGGCAAGCTGGACATAGCTGTTTCTAAACGCGGTAAGCTTTCCTTTATTTTCATGAAAATCTTTTTTCTTGTCCTTGAGCCGTAGCAACGAAATATCTACCGGAGTATCAAGAAATAAAATAATATCTGGCTTCGGTAATACAGGTTTGCCCTTGAAACACAGCCATATAATCCAATTAAGCATCTTCTTACGCGCATCACCTTTTAATCCGATCGTTTGATATGCCATTGTGCTCGTTGCATAACGATCGGAAACAACAACGTCTCGACCACGCTTCCCCTCACCCTTACCCTCTCCCCGTCCGGGGCGAGGGGATAGTATATTCCACATCTCTTCGCTTTTCGAGAAAAAGTCTTGAATAAACAGAAGCGCTTGTTCTCGGCGAGAAAATGGTTCTTTGTTTTGATACAATAAAAACTTGTCATAAATAATTCGACCAGTTGCCGTGTCTTCCTGCGGAAAATGATACTGATGCGGAATATATCCTTCTTTCTTCAAGCGCGCGCAGAGCAAATCAGTCTGCGTTTGGCTTCCGCCGGCATCAAGCGCTTCGAGAACAATGAATGGCTGCTTGTTCATAGAAAATAGTGCGCTACATCTGGAAATTTTTCTGCAAGCGCCTCACAAACCTTTTCTGCTATTTCTTCAACACGAAAGAGTTTTCCCCCTTCTGTGCACCGGATACGAATAATGTGATCAGGATCTTCTTCCACCATGCGGATATACTCCTGATGCAGCGCTTCTTGCACATGAAGGTAATCGGTGTGCTCCCCCTCGTCTCCCTGAAGATGCTTGCGGCCCTCAAGCAGATCAATCGCAATGCGCGGCGGAATATCCAAGAAAATAGATATGTCTTCTTTTGGCATTGCGTTCTTGCCATATTCAAGCGCAGTTACTGCATCATAAACCTGCTGCCTGGTATCACTTGCCCCTGCGGCAAAGGCCTCTGCGGATATAAACGCCATGCTGCTTGGAATATAGCGGTCATAGATAACAACTACGCCGCTCTCGAGTGCATCTAAAACTTCTTGCCTGTACTCCTTTCGGTTTGCAGCAAAAAACTCCATTTTTTCCTGCCATGGAGTTTCCTGCCAATTGCCTATTTTGTTTTGGAGCCGTAGCTTTAGTTCCTTTCCGGATGGCGTATTATAATCCGGCGTGCAGAACTTCTTTACTTGAATTTCTTTTTTCTGGAGATGCTCGCACAGCAAGCGAGACTGCGTCGCTTTTCCGGAAGAATCAAGCCCGTCGAAACTTATCAGCATGTTTTACATGCTAATTTTGATTGCCGGGCTCATTGTCGTCTTCAGTACAACCTTGCGGAAGAACGCTCCTTTTTGCGTTGTCGGACGAGCTGCGCGCACGGCATCAATCACTGCTTGGGCATTTAGCACCGTCTTTTCCGCATCCCAAGCTGCCTTCGCAATAGCTGCGTGAATATTACCTTGCACATCCATTTTAAAAGATACTTTTCCTGCAGCAAGCTCTGAAATCGCAGATACAACATCAGGTGTTACCGTACCGGTTCTTGGATTCGGCATGAGGCCCTTGGGGCCAAGTATTTTTGCGATTTTCGCAATCTTCGCCATCATCTCCGGAGTTGCAATTGCGCCGTCGATATCGGCAATGCCGTTTTTCTCGATATCTGCGATAAGATCATCTCCTCCTGCGCGTGCGGCTCCTGCTTTTTTTGCAGCCTCTTGCTGCGCAGCATCAGCGGCAAATACCATGATTCGCTTTTGCTTTGGAGCCCCGGAGGGCAGCACAACGTTTCCGCGCACCATCTGCTCGGACTTTCCCGCGTCTACCCCGAGCGCAATATGAAGCTCTACCGTTTCGTCAAACTTTGCCCGAGGATTTTCTTTCAAAAACGCCACGGCGTGAGCTAGTGACATCGCAGTATCTCCGATTTTTTCTTTGAGTTGTTTGTAGGATTTGCTTCTCATACCTATTCAATAGTTATTCCCATGGATCGTGCCGTACCTTCGATAATCTTCATTGCAGACGGAATATCTCGAGCAGATAAATCTATCATCTTCTTTTCTGCAATTTCCTTTACCTGCGCTTTTGTTACCTTGCCGATTTTTGTTGCTTTGGAGCTTGCGGAGCCTTTTCCTACGCCGGCAGCTTTCTTTAATAGCTCTGCGGCAGGAGAAGTTTTCAGCTTCAAGTCCATGGAACGGTCAGCGTAAATCGTCACTTCAACCGGAACCAAGTCCCCCTTCATGTCTTTCGTCATGTCATTAAAGCGGGTAACGAATTCCTGCAA
>CAZPRL010000003.1:0-19336 GCA_964589385.1 uncultured Candidatus Saccharibacteria bacterium
AACCCTTTTCCGCGAACTTTTTTGTAGTGGCTTACAAGCGCATGCGCGCTGTCGTCATAGTTGCCATATCGAATGCCGTCATACCGGGCGAGATTTGTAGATGCTTCGGCCTTTGCGATCAGATAATATACTGCAATCGCAACGGGCGTGAGCGGAAGCGATATTTCTTGAATACGAGCTCCGGCAGTTTGAAAAAAGTCTATTGCATCACGAACGCATCTCTTAGTCTCATCATCAACTCCTTCGCCGAAAAATTCTTTTGGAACACCAATGCTCATTCCCGATATATTCGCGCCGCATGCAGAAACATACTCTCCGACCGGAACGTCGGAAGATGTCGCATCGAAAGGATCTTTCCCCGCTATTGCTTCCAACACCCGAGCCGCATCCCGAACCGTCCTTGCAATCGGCCCCGCCTGATCCAAGCTGCTGCCGTAGGAAATAATTCCATGGCGGCTTACTCTCCCGTATGTCGGCTTTACGCCTACCACGCCGCACAAGCTTGCGGGATGTCGGATAGAGCCCCCCGTTTCAGTCCCGATTGCCGCAAATACCTCTCCGCTTGCAACCGCCGCCGCAGATCCGCCGCTGCTTCCGCCTGCCACTTTCGTTATATCCCATGGATTTTTTGTCGGCCCAAATGCGGAATACTCCGTACTGGACCCCATCGCGAATTCATCCAGGTTCGTCTTGCCCACAAGTACCGCTCCGGCATGCTCTAATCGCTCTACAACGGTTGCATCAAACGGAGATGAAAATCCTCGTAGCATATTCGACGCGGCGGTTGTAGTTCCGCGCTTGGTCATAATATTATCTTTTATGGCAATCGGAAGACCCAAGAGCTGCCCTTCGGACACTTCAGGGCTTTGCCCTGACACTTCATCAAAGACTTCGAGAAACGCATGGATATGCGCTTCCCACTTTCCGATCGCCGCAAGCGACTCTTTTGCTGTTGTGGGAGTTTTTGTCATGACACTTCTTGGTCGGAAAACACGCCGGGCACTTCGACATAGCCGTTTTTTACGCGCGGAACGCGCGAGAGCATTTCTTCGGCGGTTGCAATCTTCGAAGAATCAGGAATGTCTTCCCTAGATATATTTCTCGCATCGGAATATAGCTCGCCCTTTTCCATGCCATCTGTTGCAATATCCTTGATAGACGAAAAATGCGCCAGCACGGAAGACATATTCTTCGCCGCCTTTTGCACTTCCTCATCGGTCAGCTCTAGGCGCGAAAGCGATGCTATCTTTTTTACTTCTTCCGGCGTCACAATACTCATACCGTCCACTATACGCTCCTCTGTATAAGCGTGGCAAACTCCTCTTCGCTTAGAATGGGAATATTCAGGCTTTCGGCCTTTTGTGCTTTGCTGCCCGGATCGTCCCCCGCCACCACATGCGTAACTCCTTTTCCCACACTGGATACGACGCGCCCGCCGAGAGACTGGACCTTCTGCTTTGCTTCTTCTCGCGTCATCAAACTCATCGAGCCGGTGAAGGCAAATACGCTGCCCGCCAAATGTCCCGACGCTTTCTCGTGCAGAACTTTTATTCCAAGTGATTCGTATTTTTCAAGTTGCGATTTACTATCCTTGCGGGCGAAAAATGCCGCAATGGCCTCTGCCGTTTTCTCTCCTATCCCCTCTACGGATTCAAGCTCCTCTTTCCCGGCGCGCGCGATGTTCTCTACCGTCCCAAAATGCCGCGCAAGATCCTGCGCCATCACTACTCCGACATTCGGAATTCCCAACGCAATAAGAAAACGGGGAAGGGATAATGTTTTCTTTGATTGAATTTCTTCTATCAGATTGCGCGCAGATTTTTCTGCAAATCGTTCTAGCGGCAGCAAATCCCCTTCCGTCAAATCCCACAAATCGCCCGGGTATTCAATAAGCCCTTCCTGCAGCAACTGCTCTACAATTTTTTCTCCAAGTCCTTCGATATCAAACCCGGACCTTCCTACCGCATATAAAATGCGCTCGCGCTGCTGCGGGAAGCAATCGGAATTTACGCACCGCAACACGACTCCGTCTTGGTCTTTTCTCGTTTCTGATCCGCATACGGGGCATTTTTCCGGCATGTGGAATGCTTTGCTATTCCTTTTTCGCAAATTCGGCAACACCCGCACCACTTCCGGAATAATATCCCCCGCTTTGCGCACGATTACCGTATCGCCCACGCGAACGTCCTTTCTCGCAATTTCATCTGCATTATGGAGCGTTGCCCGAGAAACCGTTGTGCCGGCAATGCGGACAGGAGCCAAATGCGCAACGGGCGTAAGCGCTCCCGTGCGCCCCACCTGTACGACAATATCTTCTACCGTAGTTGCTGCCTCTTCTGCGGCAAATTTATATGCAACCGATCCGCGAGGCGCTTTCCCCACAATCCCTAAGCGCTCGGACAGCGCAAAGCTGTTGAGTTTTATGACGAGTCCGTCCACCTGAAAAGGGTACGCAAGCCGCTTTTTTTCTTCTCTGTTGATAATCTTTGCAGCCTCGTCAAGCGTACTGCAAAATTCCGCATGGGGAGGGACGGAAAATCCAAGTTCCTGCAATTCTGCATATTCTTCCATTCTCGTTTCGCTTTTTCTTCCGTCTGTTATTTCCCATGCAAAGAACCGCAATGGCCGAGACGCGGCAATGTTCGGATCAAGCTGCCGGATAGATCCTGCCGCAATATTTCGAGGATTCGCAAACAATGCCTCTCCCGCTTGTTCCCGCTTAGCGTTCATTTTCTCGAAATCTTTTTTCAAGATATACACTTCCCCGCGCACTTCTAAGCGTCCAGAGGTTTTTTTTCGCAATATGAGCGGAATTGCATCTATGGTCCGGATATTCTGCGTTACATCCTCCCCGGTCTGTCCGTCTCCGCGCGTTACGGCATATGCAAGAACGCCATCTTGATACACAAGAGAGACCGCGACTCCGTCCACTTTCAATTCTGCAAAATATTCGTATTTCAATCTATCGCCCTCTCCCACGATTTTTTTATTCCTTTTCTCCCACGCAAAAATCTCTTCTTCGGAAAATACGTCATGCAATGACAGCATGCGCGTCTTGTGGGCAATTTGCGAAAATTCCGGAAGCGGCTCTCCCCCTACGCGCTGGGTAGGAGAATTTAGCGTAATAAGATCAGGAAACTCTTGTTCAAGTTTCTGCAGTTCATGCTTTAAACTGTCCAGTGCCGCATCGGATATTTCCTGCGTATCCAATACATGGTAGAGGTATCGGTGATGCTCAATTTCTTTTTTCAGCGCTTCTATCCGTTCACGAGCTTCCTGTTTATTCATCATTCACAATCGTCTCCTTCTCCCCCGCCTATTTGAATACGCCGGACAACATCGCCGACTTTCCCGGTAGATGCCATACGCGGGATAATTTTGCCGTTATCGCCCGCTTCACCGCGTCCGCATCCATCATACGTAGCTTCTGTTCCGTCGTCGTATACAATAGTACCGCTAGGATCAACTTTAGTTCCCGGATCTACTTGCTTATAAATCTGATACAGCATTTGCTCTATGCCGTTATTAGCCACGGAAAATGCCCGTTCTGTTTTCAAGTAATTATCTGCGGAACGAATATGGCGCACGAGGATGCCGGACAGCACGACTGCGGTGGACGTCATCATGAGAAGCATGAGCAAGACGATATATATTGCGACTGATCCTTGGCGTGTGTTCATGGGGCAATTGTTTTATACGCCGCCAGCTGGCGGGAAGTAATCGTTCGCTGAATATTCAAAGGAGCAATATCGGTTGTTGCCGAATCCGCAGTAAGCTCAATTGCAACAGTCCCTTGATTTCCAAGCCTCCCGGTATCTTCATCCGCTATTTCCGCAGGCTCTGCAATAATATTTATGCGCGTAATCTTAGTCTTGTTGCTTGTAAGCGGCACGAATTCTAAATCCAATTCAGGTTCGCAGTCTTCTTCCTGCTCAATATTATCAGAGTCCTCTCCCCGCTCGAAGACTTCGTTTTCAACCCGATATATCACGCACACGCCCGCCTGATTTCTAAACGCAACGGCGAATTCATTGCCGAAATACGTCGAGCCGTATCCTGTCCTTACCTCTTTTGCGAATGACTCCAATCCGGATTGCACATCGGAAATAATCGTACTTTGCGCGATGTTATGCCGCTCCGTTCCCACAAACCTGCTGAATACTCCCATGATAATAGTAAGAAATACGACGAATATTCCAATTGCTATAATGAGCTCTATAAGCGTAAAGCCCGCGTATTTCCTCCCCTCATATGAGGGGAGGCGGGGAGGGGTTAGCGCGACGTCTACGACCCCCTCTCGCTCCCCCTTATATAAGGGGGAGAAATTATTCTGCATAGTATCTTTATTATTCATACCAATTATATAAACTTTCTTTCAGCGATACGTTCTTTTCCTGTCCGCCCTGCCCCATCCATGAAACGGTAGATGTAATTTCTACAAATTCCGGATTTGCTGCAGGATCATCTTCGCTGGCATGTTCGCAGTTTGCGGCAACGCGCCTTGTATATACGAGAGAATCATCAGGCAGTTCAATATGCCCGGGATTGCTGAAGTCTATGCCTTCAGATGTAATAGCATATCCCGTACTTTCCCCGTCCGGACAAATAGTGTCCATCCAGTCCGAATGGTCTTCAAGAGCATCTTCCCTAAGCCATGCATTATCGCGCTCTTTTCGGGTAAGCTCCAGGCCTTCTTGCGCAAGGTTGGTTGCGATGAATGTCTGTTTTCCCGCCGTCGTTACTTTATTGGTTGATGCAATAATCTGCGCCATATAGCCGGAAGCGACTACGGCAATAGAAAGCGCAATCAATACTTCAACTAACGTAAACCCCTTATTATGCATAGCGTTCATATTATTTAATATCAATAGTACCAAAGGAAGATATCTCTATCGTTCGCTCCTGCTTATTTTTGCCGGTATTTGCACGCAACAGGATCGTATACACGTCGCCCGGAGATGCGCGCAAGCCTGTCACATACAAATCTACCGAGGGAGGATTTCCGTAAAAAAGAAAGTGATTTGGATTCGTACTATCGCCTTTTACAATCACGGATTGCAACGGGTACGTTGCAATTTTATGATCAGCCTCATCATACCGCAAATTCGGCGTACCCGAATCTGCATACTGAATAACATTCCCCTCATGAAATACAATTCCCGTATCAGAGCATCTTCGTGAGTCTTTCCCATTTGCTTCCGCCTCTTGAACGCACGCCTCCGGACGCACCTGATTCAAAGACCTCTGTTTGGAATCGAGCAGAAGCGACCGGATTTGCTCCGTATCGGCAACAAGGGCCTGATGTGCACGGATTGCGGGCAGTGCAGCTACAGAAATAGCAGTCAAAATGCTGATAATCGCAATGATAGTAATCGATTCGACAAGGGAAAAGCCCGTATTGTTCATCTCCCTATTATACTCCAAGAAACGCGAAAAACAGATTCGAAGCCCCCGGAAATACCATGAGAAGCAGCGCCGATCCTGCAAGAAACGGACCGAATGGAATCGCGGTCTTTGCAGTAGCCTTCCCGGTCGCAAGGAGGAATATGCCGATAGTCCCGCCTGCAAAGAACGAGAAAAAGAGCAGCGTAATTGCTCCTTGAAACCCAAACAGGATTCCAAGCACAATCATAAGCTTTACATCTCCAAATCCGATTCCCCTCCCCCCTGTTATTGCCCAAAGAATATAAAGAGGAATTGCGCCTGCAAGCATGCCGAATATTGCGCTTTCAACACTGCGGCCTGCAAGAGCGGCAAAGAGTATTGCGAAAAATCCGACTAAAAGAATAAACCCATCCGGAAGCATCATGGTTTTCGCATCAATGCGGATAAGGATAATTAATATATACGCAACAACGAGAAGTAAAATAGCAAGAACCATGCTTGCACCGCTTTGCAATGCAGGCGCAAGCAAGGTAATGGCCAAGAAGCCGGAAAGCGCTTCGATAAGAGGATAGTGGAACGGGATTTCAACGCGGCAGGAAACGCATCTTGCCTGCTGGGCTATGTATGAAAAAATGGGGATAAGTTCCCGCGGAGATAGTATTTTTTTGCAATGCGGACATACGGAATGCCCCCTCCATGCGGTTTTTTCGCTTTCGTATCGCTCGGCAACTACATGCAAAAAACTGCCGATAATTGCACCGAATGCAAAGAGCGTAAAAACGAAGAATCCGATTTCAAAAGTAAGCATGGTTTTATAATAGCATGCCGAACCTCATCCCATCCCACTCCCTACCGGCATTTCCCATTTACAACAAACCCCGCATCGTGCGGGGTTTGTTTTCTCTCTATACGAGACTTCTAGACTACTATTACTAACATGCTCCCGCTGCACATACGTCCGTTCCGAGCACCGTGGCTCCTGTACTGTCTGCACAGAAGCTCTGCGCCGTATCGCTAGCCAATGTGGCAGAGACACAGTACGTAGTTGCAGTAGATCCTGCAGACGTAAGCGTTGAGCTTGCGTTCCCAATATCCGTTCTCAATGCAGTTACGTTCGCGGTTGTAGTTGTATTTCCGCAATCAGCATCAGCTGGTGTCGTGAAGCAATCAGCAACATCCAGGTACGTAGAACCATTGTTGTCGTAGATAACTTCCGCAAGTGTTCTCAATTGCGCAATATTGGACTTAATTCGAGCATCAGTTGCTTTGGTTCGCGCGTTTCCAAGCGCTACCAATACCAAGGAAGCCAAGATACCGATAATCGCAATTACCACGAGCAATTCGATGAGTGTAAACCCTTTGTTTTTATTCATATACACTCACCTCCCTTCACATCTTGCATACGTACCATCATACCACACTTATGTAATAACAAGTACTAGATTGTAAATCGGCAGAAGTACAGACCCTACAATAATCCCCACTCCGATTCCGAGCAGAATAATCAGCACCGGTTCAAGCAATATCGTAATCGTCTCCAAGATATCCGCAACATCCCGCGCAAAAAATCGGTTTGCCTGCTGGAATGATTTGGAAATTTCTCCGCTGCGCTCTCCTACGCTTACCATGGTCGTAAGCATAACCGGGATGTACGGCTCATGCCCCCATACATATGAAATTGAGGCGCCGTCTTTAATGGACTGTATCGTATCATTCAAAATTCGCTGATAGACTTTATTGCCCATCGATTCCCGCGCGAGCGTAAGCGATTCAATAACCGGCACATCGCTCTCAAAGAGAGTAGCTAGCACGCTCGTCATGCGCGCCAGATATACTTTTTGAATAATCGTACTGAAGACCGGCATGCGCAGCATGAACGTACTTAGCGTATACCGGCCTTCTTGCGTGCGGATCCAAGATCGGAATAAGAGACCAAGCGCAGTGGCAATCGTTAGTAAGATAATCCAATACTTCGTAAGAAAATTCGTCACGGCGATGAGCACTCTGGTTGCAAGCGGCAGCTGGACATTCGCATCCGCAAATAATCCCACCAGCTGGGGCAGTACGAAAATAAACATCACCATGACGAGCACGACGACAAGCACCAGGACAAATGCGGGATAAATGAGCGCTGCGCGTACTTTGCGCTGAAATCCGTATTCTTCTTCCATTTGATTTGCAATGGCATTGAGCGCAAAGCCGAGTTTTCCGCTCGCTTCTCCCGTTCGAATAATACCGAGCGTGAATTGATTGAACGTGGCTGCATGCTTGCTCAACGCAATAGACAGGGATTCTCCGGCTTCAATATCATAAATAACTTCCCGGATAATTTTCGCCAGGCTTTCTTTCCGAGCCTGCTTTTGGAGCGCTTGGAGCGTCTCAATAATCGGCACTCCCGCCTGAATCATGGACGCAGCTTCCCTGAAAAATACGATGAGATCTTTTGTTCCTACCCTGGAGGGCACGACTGACTTCTTCATCCAAGACTCCTCATCCACCCGTTCTATGGAAACGGGAGTCAGCTCATGAGAACGCAACAGGCTTGTAGCACGGTCTTCATTCGCCGCACGCAAGCTGCCGCGCGTTAATGCTCCGTTTGCCTGCCTTGCCCGATAGGTAAATGTCGGCATAGTATTTTGCAATTATACCACGTTATCGAAATGACCGCCTTGCGGATGAGAAATATGCGCGCGCATCTTCAAGCGCCACTGCGCCCGTATCCACAAGCGCCTGCAAACTCGCGTCCATGGTCTGCATTCCCACATCTGCGTTGGTCTGGATAATGCCGGGAATTTGGTGCATAGTACCTTCGCGAATGACGTTCCGAATCGCCGTTGTCGCAACCATGATTTCAACTGCGGGGATTCTCCCTCCGCTTGTCCACGGCAAAAGACGCTGGGAAACAACGCCCGAAAGCGTGCTGGCCAGCTGGCTCTTTACTTGCTGCTGCTGTTCCGGAGGAAACGTATCAATGATGCGCTCGACTGTCTGCGCCGCATCGTTGGTATGAAGCGTTGCCAATACAAGGTGTCCGGTCTCCGCAACAGTGAGCGCCGTTTGCATGGATTCTTGATCGCGAATTTCTCCGATCATAATCACATTCGGATCCTGCCGCAGCGTTACCCGAATAGCTTCTGCAAACGAAGGGGCATCATGCCCGATTTCTCTCTGGTCAATAATCGACTCTTTATCCTTAAATACATACTCAATAGGATCTTCAATGGTAATCATGTGCTCTTTTCTGTGCTGATTGATGTGATCGATAAGCGACGCAAGCGTAGTCGACTTTCCATGACCCGCCGGCCCTACGACCAGCACAAACCCTTGCTTGTAATCCGCAAACTGCAAAATCTGCGGAGGAAGATGCAGCTCCTCGATTGTCTGGATTTTTGTCGGAATCAATCGAAGCGCGGCGGATAACTCGTTTAACCGATAGAAGATATTGACACGAAAGCGGGCTCCGCCCGTTATTTCATACGAAAAATCCACCTGCCGACCTTTCTCAAGCGCTTCAGAGAGCTGCGGACTTCCGGAAAGCAGCTGCTTCATCATGGACTCCGACTCTTCTTTTGAAATCGGAGTCTCTCCAATTGGAGAGAGTTTTCCATCGATGCGGAAAAATGGCGGCCGCAACGCGCCGATGTGAACATCCGAAGCGCCATACTCCTGCGCCTCCTTGAGCAAGTCATCAATCGCTCTCATGGAATGTGCTACGCGTCGCCCTTCTCTTTCTTCGCGAGAAGAAGCTTTGCAATCTTATCCATTACTTCAGAAGGAGTGTAGTGCGCTTTAATAATGTAATCATCTGCGCCAAGCTTAATCCCCCGCTCTACGTCCGGCTTTTGCCCGAGGTTCGTCAATAAAATAACGGCAAGATGCTTCATTCGGGAATCAGCGCGAAGCTGCTCGAGGATTTCAAACCCATCTTTCTTAGGCAAGACCACGTCAAGCAGTACCAAGTCCGGCAACGGATCTTTTTGCAGGCGCTCCCATGCAGCTTCGCCATCGCTTGCAACCTCCACGGTATAGCCCACGTTTTTCAGTTTTACTTGATACATTCCCGATATGAATGAATCGTCTTCTACTAAGAATATGAATGCCTTGTTCTCCATAGTGTAATAAGAGTAATAATTATAGTATACACCTAAACTTCCATTTCTGAAGTAACTCGCAAGACATCTTCATATCGCACTGTTCCGACCAATGCCTTCAAGAGCCCTTCCTGCCGCATGGTGATCATTCCTTCTTTTTGCGCTATGGCAAGCAGGTCGTCAGAGCTCGTAAAGTCATTAATTGCAGCCCGCATTTCCCGAGATACGGGGATAACTTCAAATATCGCCATTCTGCCTACTATGCCCATTTCCTTGCATTCTGCGCACCCGGGGCTCTTATAGAGAATTGCGGGGTTCTTTTGATTTTCTTCTTGAAGATATGCCTCCGGCACCCCTGCTATTTCTGATACGATCTTCTCCTTCACCGCGCCATCGAGCGGTATTTCTTCTTTGCAAGCTTGGCATAATTTCGGCACAAGGCGCTGGGCCGCAAGCATCCGAACACTGGCGGAAATAAGGAAATTGTCCACACCCATGTCGATAAGCCGAGGAATTGCGCCGATTGCGTTGTTGGTATGAATCGTAGAGAGCACCAAGTGTCCGGTAAGGGCGGCATGTACGGACAGCTCTGCAGTTTCTCCGTCCCGAATTTCCCCAACCATAATAACATCCGGATCTTGGCGAAGAATGCTCCTTAGGCCCGCTGCAAACGTCAGTCCGATCTCCGGCTGCACTTGCGTTTGGTTCACCCCGGTGATTTCATATTCAACCGGATCTTCAAGCGTTACGATGTTTCGCTCCGTATTGTTCAGCTGCGTAAGCGCCGTAAACAGCGTCGTGGATTTTCCGGATCCGGTAGGACCGGAAATAAGAACGATTCCATACGGGAATTCCAAGTATTTTGAAAACGTTTCCTTCATCTTCCCTCCAAGACCGAGCGCCTCAAACGATGGGGCTCCGCTTGATTTATCCAGAATACGCATCGCAACCTTTTCTCCATAGGTTGTCGGCATAGTTGCTACGCGAAAGTCATACGTGCGATTATCCACTGTTGCAGAAAATCTTCCGTCTTGCGGCAAGCGGGATTCGTCTATCTTTAAGTTTGAAAGAATCTTTATTCTTGAAACGATCGCGGAGCTTACTTTGAGCGGAAGCATTAATGTTGTATGCAGCTTTCCATCAATACGATAGCGAACGCGCAAATCCGATTCGGTCGGCTCAATATGAATGTCAGAAGAATGCCCTTCAATTGCATGGCGTATCATTACGGCAACCACTTTCGTCACAGGCGCCTCTTCAACAATCCGCTCGATATCCTTTGTTTCTTTCCCTTTTACGGACTTTGTATCGGATAGTTCCTGCGAAAAATCCTTCAACGCTCCTCCGATTTCCTCTTCTACCGCGCCCGCTCCTCCGAGCGCCGTTTCGATATCTTCCGGAGATGCCGCATACACTTTCGCAGCAAGTCCTTTGCGCTTTGCAATGAATTTCACTGCTTCCAATGCTTGAAAATCCTCGGGAGATTCCATTGCAATAAGCAAGTCCGGCCCCTGCACGTCAAATGCGATAAATCGATACGTACTTGCCGCTTTGCGGGATATGTCTTGCATCGCCTTTGGATTCAGCGTTGTCTTTTGCAAATCGACATACGGGACATCCAGAGACGCCGCATATGCTTTTACAAAATCCTCTTCGGGAATCAGTTTCTCGCTTCTGATAACCTGCGCAGCCGATATGCCGTCCTGCTGCATGCGCTCTTCAATATGCACAATCTGTTCTTCGCTCAAGCTGCCTTGCTTTTGCAACAGAAGAAGCAACTGGTCCATAGCTTGTGCTTCCTAACGGAAGATGTTTGTCTTTCCTGCTCCTGCAGGCGGCTGTACGGGCAAAAGCCCTCTGTTTAGCAAATTGAGATCGAGCGTAGTATAGTCCTGGCCTTGCAGCACCCCCGTATCAAACCCTTGCGCTCCGACTGTGTTCGTGCTCCCGTCACGTTGCTCGAAAGGGATGATAGTATCCGTACCAGGAATGAAAAAGATGACAGCGGCAACGGCCCCTGCGGCAAGAAGTATCGCAATTAACAGAATAATGGTCGTGTGCTGCTGTTTCGGTTCTTGTGTTTCGTTTGCCATAGAATATCCTTGTTAATTATTCGACTTGCCCCTGTGCATAAAACTGTACGAGCATCGATGCATGCACATTGCCCGGCTGGCCGGAAATCTCCTGAAGCTCTACATGAGAAATATCTGCGATGCGCGGGGATTTCTCCATCAGCCGTATAAATGTCCTCATCTGCTCATACGATCCGTCAGAGACAACCTGAAATGCAAGCGTTTCTACTCCTTGCGGAACACTGACAATGTCTCCGCGAGACCTTGCCGCATTTGTCTGCGCAGCAGTCTTTGAAGTATTGTTGGTAATTCCCTTGTGTACGATTCCGGCCTGCAGCGCATACTCATTCAATATCCGAAGGATATCTTGATTGCGATCATCCGCCGGCAGCACGGTAGATAGCTGCTGTTCGACTTGCACTTGAGAATCCAACTGACTGATTTTCAAATTGAGCGTATCCAGAAAATCCTGCTTTGTCGCAAACTCTTGCCTATCTTCCGCAATCTGGCTTCGCAGAGCGTTTGCATCATCCATCATCGGCTGCAATACAGTAAAAAGAAAGACAACTGCCAATAAGACAACCCCTGTTAAAAGCAGGTACGGAGTGTTTACAGATGCGTTGGTTGTGTCTTGTGCCATATGGTTATGATGCTGCTTGCCGTAAAATAGCTTGGTTAAATTCAAGTGTCATAGTAAATGTGTATGTTGCTCCGCTCTCCTGCTCTTGCCGAGAAACCTCTTTCACAGTTCCACTTTCAAAAATCGACGGGGCTCCCGCGGAGCTCGTAAGGCTTGCAAGCGCAAGCGCAATCTGGTCAATATTTTGCGTTCTGCCCTGCAATACAATTGTTGAATTTTCGCTTTGCGCATTAAAACTGGTGATAACTGCGTCAGGAGGCAACAGGCGCTCAAGATCCCCGAATACGCGATCCCAAGAAATGTGATTACTCAAGATCGTGCTTACATCAACAAGGCGCTTTTCAAATAGCGTTACTCGCAGCGCATCTTCGCGAAGCGTTTGAATTCGCAGATTTACTCCCTGCAATTCTTTTTGAAGATCGTCACTGGAATTTCGCAGCGAAAGCAGATATCCGTACATCATCATCCAGCCGCCGAAGAACACTGCAACAATGAGAATTGAAACTCCGTACAAACGGCGACGCCGCTTTCGAGCAGCAATCACATACTGCGTACCCGGTGCAAGATTAATACTTGGCATACAACGTACTATACCACGACTATCATTTATGACACCTGTGCAAAACCGCGAAGCGCAAGTCCGACTGCCACTCCGAACCTCGGACCGATTTCCGTCAGCACTCCTTCTAACTTTTCCGGATACGAAAGCCCTTTCCATGGATTGCCAAGAGTCGCCTGCAAAGAAAATTCTTTTCCCCAATGCGCAGGGAGCCCTTTCAGGTTCGCTCCTCCTCCAATAAGAATTGCTTTCGATATTTTTTTTGATTCTTTTCTCTCGTACAACTCCAGAAGATCTTTTGCTTTTTCCGCCTGCCGTCCGATAAGCTGCACAATCGCCGCACGCGTCTTTTCATCCTGCTCATCGCTTATGCCAAGCGACACTTTAGCCTCTTCGGCTTCTTCTTCTGAAATGCCCAGTGAGTCTGCAAGGCTTCTGGTCACATCATATCCTCCGAAATCGATCGTATGGGATACGCGCGGAATCCCTCCATCAATAATATGAAATGTTGTCGCCCGCGATCCGATATCAACAAGCAATGTTGCGCTCGCGCCCGGAGTAAGCAGGGAACGCACGAGAGGGAACGTTTCTACCTCAAGCGATAATAATGACATCTGGAGTTTTTCAAACACTGCAATATACCGATCAACAACATCTTTTGGCGCTGCGGTAATAAATACGGGAACGGGTCCCTCTTCTTGCGCTCCTGTGCTTGCTTGCCCTTCTTCTTTTTCTTTATTTGCAGAAACAATATCAGTTGCCATGTGGGGCTGGCTTCCCACTCGGCTCCAACCGAGCACCATTTCGTCGATATCTGCCGGTACGACATCACGGGCGGCAAAGCGCACGGCTTGTTCCATCTCCGCTTCCGGAATATGCGGCAGCATCAGCACGGTCGAAAACACCGCTCCGCCCGGCAGCGCGGCAATGACAGAGTCCGCTACCGTTCCCGCACGTTCCATCATCGCGCGAAGCGCGGACACGGTAGCATCAATCGCCTCTTGATTTCCCGAAGGAGGATTTACGAGAATGTTTTTGTTGTTTGATTCTGCATATGTCGTAAGTTCAACGCGGCGTTTTCTATCAAGCAGCTCGACAATCTTAGACGTCGAAGTGCCAAGATCTACTCCTATATATGAGTTGGGTGAACCGAACAGTGCCATATGCTTAAAAAAGAAGGACTCTTGCTACCTGCATCCTGTGATTGTACCATATGTATATGATTACATATTGGATTTTAGGGATTCTTATTCTCATCGTCGGCACCGTTCTTGCACTGTACAATTCGCTCGTACGGCAGAGAAACCGGGCAGAAGAAGCTTGGAGCGATATCGATGTCCAGCTGAAGCGCCGGCACAACTTAATTCCAAATCTCATCGAGACAGTAAAAGGATATGCCACGCATGAGCGCGCGACATTAGACTCCGTAACGCAGGCCCGCACACATGCGCTTGAAGCGCATACTCCGGAACAGCAGGCACAGGCAGAAAACGCTCTGTCATCCACGCTCAAAACCCTCTTTGCCGTTTCGGAGAATTACCCTGACCTTAAGGCAAATACGAACTTTCTCGAACTCCAGCGCGAACTATCCGACACGGAAAATAAAATTCAAGCATCGCGCCGCTTCTATAATGGAGTCGTGCGAGACTACAACACTGCAACCGAAACGGTTCCAAGCAACGTCGTTGCATCTCTGTTTGGCTTCAAGAAACGAGAGTTCTTTGAACTGGAGAATGAGGGGGAACGAAATGTTCCTGAAGTGAAGTTTTAGGAGTATTATTTTCTCCCCTTATATATGAGGGGAGAAAATTACCACTATGACTATTTATTCTCAAATCACAGCAAATAAAAGAAAATCTTTCGTGCTGATGACGGCAGTTCTTACGTTCGTCATCGGCGTCGTGGGAATGTACTCCTATTATGTACAGGGAGATTTTTCTCTGGCAATCATCGCCGCTATTTTTGCAATTCCGTCCTCCCTGATCGGATATTATACCGGAGATAAAATTGCGCTCGCGGCAAATCGCGCGCAACCAGCTCTGCAGAAAGAAGCTCCCGAATTGCATCGCTTGATAGAAAACCTGGCCATTACTGCCGGCGTACCAAAGCCCAACATATACATCATCAACTCCCCTGCGCTCAATGCGTTTGCAACAGGACGAGACCCCGAACACGCATCCATTGCGGTAACAACCGGACTCATAGAGGCGCTTGAGAAATCCGAACTCGAAGGCGTACTTGCGCATGAATTATCTCATGTAAAGAATTACGACATCCGTTTTTCCACGCTTGTTGCAATTTTTATTGGCTTTATCGTTATCCTGTCCGACCTTGTAACGAGAAGCATGTTTTGGGGAGGCGGGATGCGAAGAGGCAATAATCGAGAAAGCAACAATCAACTCGGAGCGATTCTTGCAATTGTAAGTCTTGTTCTCCTTATTATCTCCCCCATCATTGCACAAATTATCCAGCTTGCCATTTCCCGCCAACGGGAATATCTTGCGGATTCTTCCGGCGCATTGCTCACTCGCTACCCGGAAGGATTGGCACGCGCGCTTGAAAAAATCTCCCACAGCTCGCAGTTGGAAACGGCAAGCAAAGCAACGGCTCATCTGTTTATCGCAAATCCGTTCAGCGGAAAGAAAATTTCCGGATTGTTTGCAACTCATCCGCCAATCCAGGAAAGAATTAAGAGATTAAGAGAGATATAGGAGCGCCGTATTCCCCTCACCCTAACCCTCTCCCCGTCCGGGGAGAGGGGATATTATCTAAATCCCCGCGATGCCAAGAACCGCATATGGCGAACCCTGTCTTCCGCGTGTTTTCCGTGCGCTTTTTTCCACTGCGCAAGCGCTTTTTTTGCACGGCCGTTCCAATCAGCATCGCTTGCGAGATTATCCACAACAGTCTCTGCCGTACTTTCCGCAATTCCCGCAGAGCGCAGCTTCATCTTTATATAGAGAGGCCCGACCAGTTTCGTGCGATAGATGCTTTCCGCTTTTTTACTCGCGAATATTTTGTCATCCAATAACCTTTTTTTCTTCAGCCATTCTATTGTTTCATAAATATCGTCTTGCTCGATCCCCTTTTTTTGCAATTTCTGTTTCATTTCGCGCTCGCTGTTGTCGCGGCGCGAAAGAATTTCCAGCGCAAGGTTTTTTGCTTTGTGCAACACTTCCAAATCCATAGTACTATCATTGTATAGAGTCGCAGTTCGGTTTGCACATTCTATCACCCCATTACACGAAAGGGTTTCCATGATTACCGCGCAGCATCCATGCTCTGCAATAGCTAAACTTGAACGCCGCATTCTTGAGCTTGAGCTCGGGAAACCGGACCATTTTGTGCAACATCGCGGAGAACGCCTGCCATACTATGTGATTCCGGAAGATACCTTTCCGGACATTCCCGTATTTTTCGGGAGACTCTCGGCAAACAACATTTTTTTTGTTTCCGATTCTACGCCCGAGATTGTCCGGCCAGAGCTTGTTCGAATGGAATATGACCGGCGTGATGATTCAGGCAAGTCATACAGCAAGGTTGTCAACGCATCCATGAGATTCGGCTCGCATTCAATCTCCGCCCCGCTTGCAACAACTCTTTCTCGATTCTTCACCGCTCTCCTTGATAGCTTTGAATCCATGCAAACCGAAACCACAAGGATCCGAGAGCAAGAAGATATCGATTTTGCACGAGAACAATGCGAGCTGTACTTGCGAAAACGTTCTTAAGCGCCTCCCATTATTATTCCCGTTCGCTACCCCGGCACCATCACGTGCCGGTTTTTTCTGTTCACTATTCGTGTTCAAAATTACATGAATAACTCTTGCGAATACTGTATACTGCAAACATATGGAGAAACCAATTCAAGACAAACTTACGAGCAGATTAAAAAACGTTCTCGCAACAGCGTCAAAAATTTCGAAAGAACTCTCGCACAGAGATATCGGAACCGAGCATATTCTGTATGGCATGGTTCAAGAGTCCGGCTCCCTTTCTTATAGCATTCTGAAAAAATTCGGCTTAACTCCCGATTTTATTCTCCAGCAGCTGGAAGCGATGGATAAAGGCAACGGGTGGAAAGAAGAGCTTTCTCCCCATACTCGCGCAGCATTCGAAAAAGGGGCGCGCACTGCCTTTCAGTACCACCATCGGTATATCGGAACGGAGCATATTCTGTATGGAATTCTTACCCTGAAAGATTGCGTGGCGTATAAAATCCTGGAGAAATCCCCTGTCGACGTAAAATCCCTTCTTCAGCAAGTCCAAATTGTACTAAAAAGCACATCTCATTTCCCCGATCTTTCCAACCTGCTTGGCTCCTCTGCGGATGCGAGGCTTCCTGGAACTTCCGGAAAAATCGCCCGCAAGCAAGACGAGGAAGGCTCCGCTATTTTGCCGGAAGCGGCAGGACTCACCGGAGGACCGATGGGGCACGGCGGCATGAAGAAGCAAAAGACTCCTGCGTTTGATTTTTTCACGCAGGATTTAACGGAAATGGCTTCGGCAAATAAATTTGATCCGGTTATCGGGCGCGCAAAAGAAGTAGACCGGATGATGAGCATCCTCAACCGAAAAAATAAGAATAATCCTATTTTAATCGGGGATCCGGGCGTAGGAAAAACCGCAATTGTCATCGGCCTTGCTCAACGCATTGCATCGGGGCAGGTGCCTGCAAAGCTCCAAGGCAAGCGCATTCTTTCGCTCGATATGGCAGGCATCCTTGCGGGAACCACGTTCCGCGGAGAATTCGAGGAGCGCATCAAAGAACTCATGCGGGAAATGGAAGAAAATAGAAACACTATTCTTTTCATCGATGAAATCCATACCATTGTCGGCGCAGGATCATCCGGCGGCAGCATGGATGCCGCAAATATGCTCAAGCCCGTTCTTGCGCGAGGAGAAGTAAGCATCATCGGAGCAACAACGCTCGATGAATTCCGCAGACACATCGAGAAAGACGCTGCATTGGAACGTCGCTTCCAGCCCATTCACGTCAAAGAGCCGACTCCGGAAGAAACCATAACAATCCTTGAAGGCGCGAGAGAAGCATATGAAGCCCATCACGGACTTACCGTCACCGATGAAGCAATCCACGCTGCCGTAGAAATGGGTATTCGCTACATACCCGATCGCTTCCTTCCTGACAAAGCGCTCGATCTTCTCGACGAAGCGGCAGCAACGCTGCAGCTGAAGATAGCCGGTACGGAAGAAGCGCACAAAATGAATGACCTGAAAAATAAACTGGAAGGCTTGCGCCAGAAGAAAGAAGCAGCCATCGAAGCGGAACACTACGAAGATGCCCTTACCGCGAAGCGGCAAGAAGATAGCTTAAGCGAACAATTATCAGAATATACAAGAAAGATCTCCTCCAAATCAGAAAGCAAGCGCCTTTCCATCGGAGCGGAACATATCGCGCAGGTGGTCGCGGAAAGCACGGGAATTCCGGTTGGCAAGCTGTTGAAAGAAGAGTCCAAAAAACTCGCGAACCTTGAGAACGTCATGCATAAGTATATCGTCGGGCAGGAACAAGCAATTCACGCAGTTGCACGCTATGTACGGCGGTCGCGCGCAGGCATCGCAAGCCCCAATCGCCCGCTCGGATCATTCATATTCCTTGGACCAACAGGGGTGGGGAAAACAGAAACGGCAAAGGTACTTGCGCGAGAAGTCTTTGAGAATGCAGAAGCTATGGTTCGAGTTGATATGTCAGAGTTCATGGAAGCGCATTCCGTCTCCAGATTAATAGGAGCTCCCGCCGGGTACATAGGATATGAAGATGGCGGCAAGCTTACCGAGACCATACGGCGCCAGCCATACTCCGTCGTCCTCTTTGATGAAATTGAAAAGGCGCATCGGGATGTATGGAATATATTGCTCCAGATTCTCGACGAAGGAGAGCTTACCGATTCCCACGGCCGCAAAGTCAACTTCCGCAATACGATTATCATTATGACGAGCAACATCGGCTCGCATGAACTCTCCCAGCAGGCTCGCATGGGCTTTACTATGCCGGAAGAGTCCGCAGAGAAAGATCAAGCGCAGCATAAGTATGAACAGCTCAAAGATGCCGTACTGAAGGAGCTGCAAAGCCAAATGGCTCCGGAGCTCTTGGCCCGCATTGACCAGGTTATTGTATTTTCTCCGCTCGGAGAACTCCATATGGAAAAGATTGCAAAAAACCACATCCAAGCACTGCAGGAAATTCTCGCCACAAAAGATATCGCGCTGACGGTTACCAAGGGCGTTGTCGCGGAGATTGCGCATCGCGCATTCAAAGAAGGAAAAGGAGCGCGGCCAATCCGCAGAATCGTGCAGGATCTCCTTGAGGACCCCATTGCGCACTCCATCATAAATAAAGAATTTCACGAAGGACAAGTGGTGAATGCGCGGAAATCCGGAAGCGACATCGTCATCGAGCACGTACAAAGAGAAAAGGCCGGTGCGGCACTGTGAGCATACAATCTGACGTCGCCTCCCTTTTATCCGGACTCAAAGACGCCCTTGCTCCCGCAAGGTGCATAGACTGCCTGCAAGAAGGCACTTGGTACTGCAGTTCATGCAGATTTCATGCGCCTGTTCATCTGCT
>CAZPRL010000004.1:0-16971 GCA_964589385.1 uncultured Candidatus Saccharibacteria bacterium
TTGCCGGTTTTGGCGCGTTGCTCCATAGTCCTACCACAGTAAGAGGAATGTAGAGGCCGGTATTTTGCAGCCAGTAGTATATTTTGTTTCGCTCCCCTGCCATCCAAAACGGACCATAACGGAAAAATGACTCTTGGACAGCATCTCCTTGGGTGTAGAAGAAAAGTTCCGGAATTCCAATCGCAAATGCCGGCAGGAAAAATGCTCCCCAAAGCTTGGTGGTGCGTGACAGGATAAATATCCCAACAATTGCAGATGCAAGCGCAATGCATGCATGGGCATGAAAGAGCGGAAGCATGCCTGCAAGCAATCCGCCACTAATTGCAGCACCTTTATTCTTCAGTATTTTTGGATGAATGAGAAGCAAGACAGATAGCACGATTGGCATGCCGAAAAGCATTGCTCTTTGCGGCAGGAGGAGCGATGTAACCGGATTTAAGAAGTGGAAACCTTTCGTGCTTGTTCCCACTCCGGAGTAATCTTGGTCTGGAAGGTGAAGAAGAAATTCTCGAAGCGGCATGTCGATTGCCGCAGCATCCGAGACAAACTGCATCCATCCAAGGGTTGCTCCTCCGAAAAGAAACAGGATAAATCCTATTATGCCTGCGGTCCTATTTCCGCTATATTGGCTTACGAACAAATACACCAAAAGGAGGAGGCACGGAATCAATAACATAGCAGGTACGTTCACGCTTGCACTAAGCGAGGATCCAAGAGCGACCATACTTGCGCTTACGAGGTTTGCCAGGAAGGGGTAGGTAAGGGTTTCTCCTGCAAAGATCGGATTTTGTATCGGCAGCGTATTCTGTTCGGCCATATGCATAATAAGAGCCGAGTGCCAACCTATATCTCCGTATGCATTAATGATTCCGGTGTGAAGTCCTGCTTCTGATTCTATTAAAAGTTTTGATCCTATGATGGAAAAAAGAATAAGAGAGATGCCGAGGATCCCGTAGGCTATCTTATCTTTACGCGCCGCCATAAAGTTGTGCCATCCATTCTGCCAAAGCATGTAACCCGCAACCCCTGCAAAGCATAGCAATTCTGCCGCAACAATTTGCGGCATGAGCGGCACGACATGAGCTATTGCATAGGCGATGGTGCCATATACTGTGATTCCCAGTACGGTACCAACTGCGAGGATGGCGGTTTGTTCGCGCAGTGCTTTGATGCGCGATATAATTGCAACCCCTGCAATCGCAGGAACGGCAAGCGGCATTGCGGCAAGGAGCCATTGGTATACCATATACATAGTATGGGTAGTATAACCTTCTTTGGCGGAGCTGGAAGTGTGACTGGCAGCAAGCACCTCGTTCATGTCGCGGGAAAAAACATTCTCCTTGATTGCGGACTTTTTCAAGGATTGCCTGACGTGCGTGCTCGGAACAGGGTTTTCCCCTTTCCGCCGGACTCTATCGATGCCGTTGTCCTCTCTCACGCCCATCTGGATCACTGCGGCATGATTCCATTGCTTGTAAAGCGCGGGTATCGGGGAAAAATATTTGCCACAAAAGCGACTCGCGATGTGACAGAGTTTATGCTTCAGGATTCTGCAGGTATTGAAATGCAGGATGTGCTGTATCGCCAAAAACATCACATCGGATCTCCCGACGAGCGTGAAATGCTTTTTACGAGTGATGATGTTACGTTGGCATTGGAACAATTTGAGGCCGTTTCCTATGCTCGAAATCGCGATGTATGGGAAGAGATTCTCCCCGGTATTTCTCTCAAGTTTTATGATGCCGGCCATATTCTCGGTTCTGCCATTACTGTTTTGCGGTATGAAGAAGCCGGCGAGATGCAGTATATAGCCTATACGGGGGATGTTGGCCCTAAGGGATCTCCCATGCTTCATGATCCCGAGGTTCCTCAAGAGCCTATCTCTACGCTTCTCATGGAAAGTACCTATGGCAATCGCGAGCATCTGCCTATGCGCGAAGCGGAAAGTCGTCTTGCGGATGCAATAACTAAAGTGCATGCACGCGGCGGTATCATGGTTGTTCCGGCCTTTTCTCTCGGGAGAACGCAAATGCTTGTATATACTATTCATCGGCTTACGGACTTAGGGCTGATTCCGCGGTTTCCAATTTTTGTGGATTCCCCGCTTGCGCAGGACATTACAACTATCTACCAAGCCAATGGAGAGGATTTTGATAAGGAAACAAAAGAGGACTTTTCTCGAATTGGCGAGCTTCCGCTCTCGTTTCGCAATCTTGAGTATGTCCAATCTTCTGAAGATTCAAAAAAACTCAATGGCCGAAAAGGGCCTTTTATGATTATTTCCGCTTCAGGCATGATGACGGCAGGCAGGGTGGTCCATCACTTGCGCCATACAATCGCAAACGCCAATAATGCGATTTTTGTTACCGGATATCAGGCGATTGGTACGACCGGAAGGCGGATTTTAAGCGGTGCAAAGCATATAGAGCTTCATGGAGATTGGTTTCCTGTGCGAGCAGAAGTTCTGCTTTTTAATGAATTTTCTGCTCATGCAGATAGCAAGGCGCTTTCGGATTTTGCAGGGCGCATACGAGGGCTTCGCACGCTTGCGCTTGTTCACGGAGAAACGGAAGAAGCAAATGCTTTAGCCAGTACACTTCGCGCACGCCACAGCGGCGTAGATATTATTGTTCCTCAAGAAGGAAAGACTATTTCCATCTAGGATTGTTAGGATGCCACTGGCTATTATGTTCCGCCGCTTTTTTGATGTTATTCATGTTTTTCTCCATTCGCAGGGGCAAATTTTTCCCGAACAATTTGTTTGCAAGCAATAGTCCGATGATGAACCCTGGTCCGAAACCGATAGCAATATACAAGAGTACCACCGCGATTACTCGCAGAAGAGAGGCAATGGTTTCGATGATGCTTTGGATGTCCATATCAGTATCGAACTTTCCCCGCTTGCATAAGGATAACGGTTATCAGAAACCCGATAATGATGCCGGTTAGGAAAAAGCTTCCCCAGAGCAGTGCGTGGTCTATAAATGAAGCCATATTTCTATAGTACACAAAGGAGTATACTTTTAGCTAGCTATTATGATTATTGATATCACGAGACCCATTCATTCTGGCATGGCCATCTATCCCGGCAATCCGAATGTCCGCATCGAAACGCTCCGTGAGGCGCAAGACGGGAAAAGCGCATTGAGTCAGATAACCGTCGGTTCGCATACAGGTACCCATATAGATGCGATGTTGCATATTCAGCCAGGCAGCACAGGTCCGGAAGTGTATAGTTTTGATCAGCTTATCGGCAAGGCAGAGGTTATTGAGATTCCGGATTTTACGTCTACGATTTCCGCGCAAGATCTTCCCGCAACCTCCCAAGAGCGGCTGCTTATTAAAACAAGGAATTCCAAGATGGGTATTGATGCTTTTGATCCGGAATTTACTGCGCTTGATGAGGGGGCTGCCGAGGAGCTTGTACGGCGCGGCATTCGTCTTATCGGTATTGATGGTCCGTCCATTAAGAAAAAGGGAGTTTCTGACCGTGTGCATGAGGTATTGCTCCAAGCAAATATAGTAATTATTGAGGGGTTGTATCTGAAAGAAGTAAAATCGGGCACGTACACCCTTATATGCTTGCCTTTGCCCTTATCCCATATTGATGGCGTGCCTGTGAGGGCGGTACTTGATTTAGCGGGTGAAATAGACTATTGATACTGGTATGCAAATACAGCCTCTTTTGATAGGAGAAAGAAAGGTCGGCTCCGGACACCCCACGCTTATTATTGCGGAAGCTGGTATTAACCATAATGGGAGCCTAGATCGCGCACTCTCGCTCATTGACGCTGCTGCCGATGCGGGGGCGGATGCAGTAAAATTTCAAAAACGCAATCTTGCCCAGACGTACCAGAAGAAGATTCTCGACAATCCAAATAGCGCAGAGCAGAAGTACCAATATCTTATTCCGCTTCTGAAGGAATTTGAGCTGCCTGACGAAGCGTTTGTTGCAATGGAGAAGCATGCACAGAAGCGCAATATTATGTTTTTAGTGAATCCCTGGGATAAGCAGAGCACAGACGATATCGAGCGTCTTTTGCATATTCCTCTTTATAAAGTTGGATCGCCTGACTTTACGAATAACGAACTTTTGGAGTATATCGCAAAAACAAATAAGCCAATGATCGTTTCAACGGGTATGGCGCAGGAGGATGAAATAGAGACGGGCGTGGCCTTTATAAAAACACTTGGAGTTCCATTCGCTATCCTTCATTGTAACAGCACGTACCCGGCGCCGTTCGATGAGATTAATTTGAAGTACATGGACAATTTGAGCAAGTATGGTGTTCAAGTAGGATACTCCGGACATGAGCGCGGAATTGCAGTATCCATTGGCGCTGTTGCAAGAGGTGCTGTTATTATCGAGCGCCATATTACGATTGATAAAAACCTGGAGGGGCCGGATCACAAGGCTTCCCTTCTTCCGGATGAATTTCGAGCGATGGTTTCAGGTATTCGCGAAGTGGAGCGAGCGATTGGAGGAGGTGCGAAGCGTCTTTCAAGAGGGGAAATTATGAACCGAGAGCTTCTTGCCAAGAGTATCGTTGCGAAAGTTTTTATTGCAGATGGTAGTATTATCAGGCGCGAAATGCTTACTACTATGAGTCCTGCAAAAGGCCTTTCCCCGCAGCGAATGGATGAGATTGTAGGCATTACAGCCTCTCGCGATATTCCCGCAGGAGATGCGCTTACGGAGGATGACCTTACGGCTTCTACTATCGAATCCACGTTTTCTTCCAAGGATATTCCATGGAATTGGGGGCCGGTAGTACGCTGGAAAGACTTTGAATCATACCTTCCATATAACCCGGACCTTTTTGAATTCCACTTAAGCGATAAGGATTTGGATGAAGAAATTCCCAAAGGATCCTTTACTCAACAGGTGGTTGTCCATGCTCCGGAATATATGAAGCGAGTGTACTTGAACCCGGCTTCGGAAGATCCCGATGAGCGCAAAGCAACAATCCGGATTCTGCAAAAGAGCATCGATATCGCGCGCAGGCTCGGAGAATCGTTTCAAGGCGTGCCCAAATTTATTGTTCACCCAGGAGGCATTACGCTTGCAAAGTCGGATCATCCGAAAGAGTTGCTTGATATCTTCGCCGATACTTTAGCATCCCTTGCGTCAGGAGGCGTTGAAATATTGCCGGAAAATCTTCCTCCTCGTCCGTGGGTATTTGGCGGAGAGTGGGTGACAAATATATTTATGTTGGCGGAAGAAATCCGGGAGTTTTTGGAAAACACCGGCTATTCCATGTGTTTTGACACATCTCACGCAGCCCTTTCTTGCAATGCATTTGATGAAGATTTAGTCGAAACTATTACGGTTCTTAAGCCATATATCCGTCATTTGCATATAGCAGATGGAAGCGGAACGGGAGAAGAAGGCCTGCAAATAGGGCAGGGAACGGTTGATTTTGCTGCTATTCTTGCGCCGCTTGCAGGATATGAACATACAATGGTTCCGGAGATCTGGCAGGGGCATTTGCATGGCGGAAAAGGGTTCCTGCAGGCAATGAATCATTTGAAGCAGTACATGAAATAGCGTAGCTTTACGATAATGATTGCAATTCAAAAATTTGATCCAAAAGACTTTGACCGCTTCCGAGTGTGGGATGATCGATATAGGCAACTCTACGCTTCGCAGGGGGATTTTACGGAATACAAAAAACAATCTTTTTGGCCACTTCTAGAACAAAAGTTGATAAAAACTGGCAACTACTTAGATGCGGGATGTGGAATTGGTGGATGGATTTTGTTTCTTACTGATTTAGGCTACGGGGTTGAAGGGATAGACGCACATCCGCAAGCAGTGCGCTCAATGACGGAATATGATCCAGATCTATCTGTAAAAATAGCAGGAAGCGATGCGATTCCATATACTAACGACACTTTTGAGGGGGTTATCTCTATTGGTTCGTTGGAATATAACGAAGGGTTGGTTGAAAAATCTATTGAGGAGTTCTATCGCGTACTAAAGCCAGGTGGTTTTGTGTGTATTGAGGTTCCGCTTGCAAACACCTTGCGTACATTGTTCTATATCCCTCTTAAAAAATTGGAATATATTTTTATGAGCACAACTGATCGTAAACCAACATTTGCATACTACTTGTTTGATCGGTTTGGGTTTGAAGAACTTTTGAAAAAGTCAGGATTCACTGTTGAAGAAGTATTGCCTCACGATCTGCCCGACGAAGATAGCCATTTCGGGTTATATGCCAACTGGCCTATTTTACGAGGAGAAAAGCCGTATGAGCTCAATGTATTCGGACGTATCCTAAAAGCTGCTTGCAATGCCATATCCCCCTGGATTGCTTCTGCCGGCGTTGTGGTGATAGCTACCAAGCAGTCCAGCCGCCGTCCACAATAAGATTTGCTCCGTTCATATACCCGGAAGCATCTGACGCAAGAAATACAAGGGGGCCGGTCGTCTCTTCCGGATTTGCCATTCTGCCAAGAGGCGTTCGCGCGCCGTAGTTTTCTTGAAACTTTACGTCGTGCCCATTAAGTATGCCGCCGAGAGTTAGCGTATTTGTACGGATACCTTTTGATCCATATGTCGTTGCAAGGAATTTTGTGAGCATTACCACTCCTCCCTTTGTAATGAAATAATCAACAGGCTTTTGCGTTCCTTCCGGGTATATTCTCTGGTCCGGACCGGTGATGCCGTATATGGAAGAAATATTGATAATATTGCCTTTTTCGGCTTTCAGCATGTGTTTTACCGCTTCTTGCGCGACCAGCGTATAGCCGAGCAGGTTTACTTCTAGGCTTTGCCGAATCAGCTCTTCCGGGTAGTTTTCAAACTTCTTGTCATTTTTGTCTGCACCAGCCTCAAACTTTGGATCAATCGCAGCATTGTTGATAACGGTATCAATGTGCCCATACTGATCCATGGCTTGCCGGAATGCTGAAGCAATGGAATCCTTCTTGGTCACATCGAGCGCAATGCCGGAGGCGCCATCTCGGCTTGTGGCTACTACGGTTGCGCCTGCGTCTTGCAGCGCGGATGCGAAATGCTGCCCTAAAAATCCTGTTCCTCCCGTTATAAGTATGACGTTGTTTGTGAGATTCATAGCATTAGTCTACCTTAGGCCACTTTGCAGGGTCAATTTGCGACGGATCCGTAAGTCCAAGAGGCTGAAGTTTTGCGAGGATGTCTTCTGGCAGAGGCCCTTGCTTCGCAGCCTCAATTGCAGATACGATATGTTCCGGTTTTACGGTACCGATAAGAACGGTAACGTGCGCTATCTGGGAGAGCGCAAAGCGTATTGCGAGCTCCGGAAGGCTGATGGCAAGCTCTTGGGCAATGTTATTTGCATCATCTGCAATCCGTCGCAATTCATGCAGTTCATAAGGCAGCTTCTCTCGTGCGCTTGTGAGCGCGCCTTTGAGCAATACGGACCTGTTGAGTACTGTAATGCTCTGTTTTTCTGCCTCTGGCAGTACATGAGTTGCCATTCGCTGGTCGGCAATGCTGTATGCAAGCTGGATTGTTTCAAAGAAATTCGCCGCAAGTGCCGCAAGGGCTGCTTCTTCCCCGCGCACAGTTACTCCCGCATGTTCGATTTTCTGCTCATCTGCAAGTTTTTGAAATATATTTACTATTTCTTCGTAATTGGTATAATCTTCCAATTCATTATGAAATTGCACGAGCTGGAGCGTTTCTTGTCCCAGGTTTTTTCTGCTCATATCGATATCTTCTCGTATGCGTTTTTCCAGTTCCTGGCCGTGAAGATTCGGTTCTTGCTTTAGGAATTGCCCGCATTTTGTTCCGATGGTAATGCCGGGGGTTTTGCCGATTTCTGATCTGCCAATTCTCTCCTCCGCAACGCCGTATCCTCGCGCTGTATCGATATACGTCACGCCCATTTCAATCGCGCTTTTTAAAATGGTGATGGCATCCTGCTCGGAAGGTAGTCCTTTATTACCGAGGCCATATGCAAGGCCGATCTCTACCGTGCCCAATCCGATGCGAGATATATTCAAAGTATTCATATCCGTACTATACCACGAGGCTCTTGTGAATTTTCATGACCACTTTTCGTATCCGCTTATGTTCTCCATCAAATACTTTTGGCGCGTGGGGTTCTTCTGGGAAGAATATCGCAAACATGCCGGGCCGCATCACTATCTTCTTGCATGTTTCTCTTGGAATAAAAAGTTCGTAGTCTTTTTCTTCGTCATACGCTGACTTTTCTTGCAGGGCCCCTTCCGGGGCATATGCGATTATTTCTCCGCCTTCAATACAATAGTGCAGGTCGATATATTCCCTGTGTACTTCAAATACGCATGCTGACAACTCTTGCGTAGTCGCAGTATGAATATTCGCATATATATCTCGGGTTCGTATGGGGTGTTCTCCGTCAAGAAGATCAGGCGCATTTTGAGCAGCCCAGGCAAGGGCTTCTTGCCATATGGGGCTTACAAGCTCTCCTGGAATATTCGGATATTGACCGGTAAGCATGGTTGTAGTGTATCATGAGCCTTATGACAGCCAATACATCAAATCCGAAAAGAGAACCCGTAAACGTAGTCGCTATCATTCCCGCCAGGGGAGGTCAGCAAAGTATTCCGTATAAGAATCTCCAGAAGTTAGGAGATAAGAGTCTTTTGCAGTGGGCGATAGAAGTAGCATTAGAGGCTGACTCTATCGATGCAGTCATTGTTTCTACGGAAGATGAGAAAATAAAGGCGGAGGCGGAAAAGTTCGGAGCGCTGGTTGCTCCTCGTCCGAAAGAGTACGCCCAGCCGATGAGCTCTGATGCCGGCTTTTATCACCACGCGGTGACATGGATGGAAGAGACGTATGGATGGACGCCGGAATTTTTGGTTAACTTACGGCCGACCAGCCCGCTTCGATTTTCTGCAGATATTGATCGCATGGTTGAACACATAAAGAGTTCAGGTGCGGACGGATTAAAAAGTGTTGTGCCTTCTCCGCTTCATCCGTATAAAATGTGGCAGATAGAGTCAGATGCCTCTATCGGGTCTTCCGGAAAGCTTATGCCGATTTTTGACAATGAATTTCGACGCACGCATGGGCCGGATCAGCCTCGGCAAAAAATTCAACAGATGTTCCCGGTATTTTTCCAGGATGGGCAAGTTGATATTACGAGGAGAAAATTTGTATTGAGAAAAGAAGCGCTTGAGCGGGAAAATGTGTGGGGGGAGAATTTGCATGGGTTTATCCTTGATCCGCGTACGAGCACCGATTTAGACGAGCCGGCAGACTTTTTGCGGGCGGAAAAAATATATCGGGATATGCAGGAGGAGCGGGGGGAGGGGAATTTGGCTATTTGAGCTCGTCTTGCAGTTTTTTCAGTCCGTCAGGGCCACTTTTCGCTGCGTCTTCCACTTTTTTGCGCATTCCCTCCGGAAGTCGCGCCATAATCCCCTGCATGAGGTCTTCTGCCGATACGGTTGTTTTCCCTGCATTGCGGGCGTGTTCCTCTGCGGCCTGTGCAAGTTCCCGCTGTACGCGCTGTTTCATGATGCTCGGTACGGGAGCTTGCCCTACCGCTTGTGCGAGCGCTTTTGTCGCAGATGCATCCCATGTAAGTGCGTCTGATGGCGCATTGTGACTATTTTCCTCGCTTTTCCTTTTGTTTGATGACTTTTTTTGCCAGAATGAAAACATGATGCCAGTGTATCCCGTATCAATACGGCGAAGCAAGCGCGCACGAAATATTCTTCTTCATGTACATCCCAGTGGAGATGTAGAGCTTGTATTGCCTCGTTTTGCATCGCGCGAGGATGGAAATGCATTCTTGCGAGACCGGCATGCATGGATTATGCGAGCGCTTGATGCGCATAAAAAGGGGCAAGCAGTCCAAAAGCCGATTCATCTTGCTCATGGCGAGCTTCTCCCTTGCTTTGGCGATACGCTCGAGCTTTCAATTGAGTATGCTTCGCAGGCGGTACGCTCCAGTATCAAAGATGCCGGAGGGCGATTGCATGTGCGCGTTCCTCGGTCCTCTTTGCTTGTTCCCACTGTCAGTTCTTGGTACCGGCGAGAAGCAAAAGAGTATTTTGCCGTTCAATCCAAAGAATATGCCCTCTTGCTTGGGGTTACCGTAGGCTCTGTCCGGTCGCGCGATATGAAAACCCAGTGGGGCAGCTGCAATCGGCTTAAGAAGTCACTTACGTTTAACTGGCGCCTTGCGCTTGGTCCGGAGGTAGTTGCACGCTATGTGGCTGCGCATGAAGTAGCACATCTTGTCCACCCGAACCATTCTCGCAAGTTCTGGAAAGCCGTGGAAGGCCTTATGGGCGAATATTCCCAGCATCGGCGCTGGCTTCGAGCATACGGCGGCGGACTGCGCCTTATAGGGTAAACAAAAACTCCCAACAAAGTGATTTGCGTGGGAGTTTTTGAGTTTGAAACAATGATTACATCGTTCCTTCTGGTGTTGTTGGAGTTTCTGTCCCCGCATCAGTTCCTTCTGTGCTTGGGGCAGCTGGCGCTCCTGCGCAATTTGCGCAAAGACCCTGCTCGTTTACTTCAACATTCTCTGCTTTGCATCCTGTGCATGTTCCCATCATAGAAATCACCTCCTTTTTAGAATTATGATTCTGCTGCGTATTTTTTATGATACCTAAGTACGATGAAGAATACCACGTTGCATATAATTGACATTCCATGTACAATGGTGCCTCATGGTAGTAATCGCCCAATTAAGAGAAATCCTGGTGGCAATTGCCCTGATTGTCGGCATTAGTATGATGCAATGGTTGCTAGGCGCTCACAGTACTCCTGAAAGGCAAGGAGCGCTCCTTCCTGTTGCGGTTTCTCCTTCTTCGGATTACTCTGCCAGATAGTCTGTTTCTATGCTTGAATTTAACGATATTCGCAAAGGGAAGGGGAAGATTATTGTGCTCGATGGAGAGCCTTACGTCATTGTTGCTGCAGAATTTCTTCGAAAGCAGCAGCGCAGGCCCGTAATAAACACCACGCTTAAGCATTTGAAAACTGATCAGACAAAACAGCACACATTTCAACAGTCGGATCGAGTGGAAGAAGCTAACGTAGAAACGGTTCCGTATCAATATTTGTTTCCCCAGAATACCGGATACGTGTTCATGAATACGCAAACCTACGAACAGATTGAAGTTTCTTCCGATGTCGTAGGTGATGCTGCCAAGTTTCTTCTGGAGGGCGAAGAGGCCCAAATTATGCTTTTTGAGGGGACGCCTGTTTCTGTGGGATTGCCGATTAAAATAAATAGAAAGGTTGTTGAGGCGCCCGAAGGCGTGCGAGGCGATACTTCGAGCAATGTAACAAAAGAAATCATCATTGAAGGCGGCGTTCGCATGCGCGCACCGCTCTTCATTAAAGAGGGAGATGTTATTCGAGTCGATTCCCGCAATGGAGAATACCTCGAACGCGCCTAAGTGCCTTGCGCACTCGTGCGGCATCTTGTATACTGTCTAGCAGATACGTGGCAGGAGTGCTAACTCCCCACCTCAAGCCCCTCCGAGGCTTATCGGTACAATAAAATAAGATTTATCTCTTATCATATATGTGCCATGAATACTCAATTAAAGGTGTCTCCTCGGATTTCTCACGCAACAACGCTATCCTGGTATTTGAAGGAAATTGGAAAAACACCTCTGCTCATTGCGGAAGAAGAACAGGAACTCGCAGATAAAATACAAACAGGCGATAGCATTGCCCGACAACAGCTATTGCTGGCGAATTTGCGGCTTGTCGTAAATATCGCAAAAAAATATGTACCCGGCAACGATCCGGAGCTTCTTATGGATTTTATCCAAGAGGGAAATATCGGTCTTATGCGGGCTGTAGATCGTTTCCAGAGCAAATTCAAAACTCGTTTTTCGACATATGCGGTGTACTGGATCAGGCAGGCAATCTTTCGCGCGCTCAAGTCGCGCAGGCTGGTTCGCCTTCCGGAAAATGTGTTTGATAAGATTCTCTTGATGCAAAAAACAAAATCTCGGCTTTTGCAAATACTCGGAAGAGTTCCTACGACAGGAGAGATAGCATTCGAAATGCAGATTGCAAAAAGCGAAATAGATAATCTGGAATCGTTTTCTACAGAGATCGTTTCGTTAGAGCGAATTGTGGGCGGAGCTGATGCCGATGGAGAAACGAAATTGCAAGATCTCCTGCAGGATACAACGGCGTTATCTCCTATTGAAGAAGCCCAATATGCATTGCGGGAGCATGAGATTCGCGAGGCGGTTGCAGGGCTTCCGGTGCGGGAGAGAAATATTATTACCGCTCGATTCGGATTAAGCGGAGAGCCTCCTATGACGCTGGAAGAAATAGGCGATGGGTTTTCCATCAGCCGTGAGCGTGTTCGCCAGCTGCAAAACGTTGCTCTTGAACGCCTTCGCCATCGGAAGAGCGTAACGCGCGTGGTATGATTGCTGCATGCAGCAAGAGCCATTCCTATTTGGGGCGGGAACCAGTTCGCATCAAGTAGAAGGCGGAAATCGGAATAATGATTGGTGGGCATGGGAGCAAACGCGCCCGGCCCATCTTCGTTCCGGTAAAGCTTGCGATCACTGGAATAGGTATGAAGCAGACTTTGCGCTTGCGCAGCAGCTCGGCCATAGCGCTCATCGCATTTCTATCGAATGGAGCAGGATAGAACCTTCGAAAGGCCAGTTTAGCAGATCTGCCATCGAACATTATCGAGATGTTCTCGCTTCGATTCGCAAGCATGGCATGAAGAGCTTTGTTACGCTCCATCATTTTACCAATCCCGTATGGGTTGCGCGCAACGGCGGGTGGGAGTCTGGAAGAACACCAGAACTGTTCGCCTTGTATACGAAATATGTCGTTCAGCATTTGGGCGATCTTGCGGATTTTTGGGTGACCATTAATGAGCCGATGGTGTATGCGTCGCAATCATACTCAAAAGGAAAATGGCCTCCCCAGAAAAAAAGTTGGTATCGCACATGGAAAGTTGTTCGCAATCTGGCGCGCGGGCACAAGGCCGCGTATCAAACTATCCATAGCATACTTCCCCATGCGCGCGTGGGTATTGCAAAGCATGTAGTTGCCCATATGCCCTTTGTTTCTGACATGTGGTTTAACCGCGCATTTTTTTTGCTTACGAGGAATACTCACGATTTTATCGGAGTAAATTACTATTTTACGCACGGAGCAGAAAGTTGGGCCGGTGCGCGTTCCGATATGGGCTGGCCGATTATTCCCGAAAACCTTACGGATGTTCTGCTTGCGATGAGCCGATATAAGAAGCCGATATATATTACGGAGAACGGGCTTGCGGACGCAAAGGATGTACGTCGAGCCGACTTTATCCGTTCTCATATTCGGGCAGTCGAGGCGGCACAGCGGCAAGGGGCTGATGTGCGGGGGTATTTGCATTGGTCTCTGCTTGATAATTTTGAATGGGCAGACGGCTTTGCTCCGCGGTTCGGACTTATTGCGGTTGATTATGAAACTATGGAGCGGACTATTCGCCCGAGTGCATATGCGTATAAGGCGATCATAGAACAATCACGCATGTAATTGTGGTACTATAATTACTATGACACTCAATAACAAGCTCGCGTTTGAGATTTGGGCCGGAATAGTAGTGCTCGTTATTGTTATCGGAGGGATTGCCGGGGTTACGCTGATGATCGGGAATGATGCCACCGCTCCGCTTGTACGAACACAGGTTGCAAATCCGACTATGACTCCCTCACCTATTCCATTTCTTTCCGATGAAGAAATTATCGGAGCCTCGAGCGGTATTTCGCAGACGCTTTTAGGCGGCGCGTCTGCGCCATAGCGCCATATATATGAATCGGAGGGGTTTCATTATTGGAGGCGCAGCGGCAGTTCTTCTTGTTGCGCTCGGAGTCGGTGCTTGGTATTTCTTTACGATTCCTTCCGGCTCTCAAACTGCCGTTGACCCTACTCCCGTACCGACTGTTCCCGTTTCAACGGGATCCGATCTTCTTCCCGCATCTTCAGCGGAGCCTACGAATTCTTTCCTGATTCCGTCGGAGTCTCCAGATGCGCCTCTTGCGTTTAGCGGAGTATGTCCTGATACTTGGGCTTCCGGACAAGATGCTGATGGAGATTCTTTGCCGGATCTTGTGGAAGCGGTATATGGGACTGATGAGAGCAAGACGGATACGGACGGAGATGGATACACCGATGGCGAGGAAGTGCGTGCCGGATATGATCCGCTCAATGCGCTTTCCAGCGCTCGCTTGGATAGCGATCAGGATGGCTTGCTTGATAATGAGGAATGTATTTGGAAAACGGATCTCTTTGATCCGGATAGCGATAACGATGGATTTCAAGATGGCGCAGAGGTTGAAAATGGATATGATCCTACCAAGAAAGGCGATGGGAATGGGAGCGATAAGCTAGATCTGCCTGCTGTTATTACGCCTATTCCGGCATCCCCTTCGAACCCTTCCAGCCAGGCTACGCCTGTTCCGGCAACTGCAGGGCCATCGCTTTCTGAAGCTCCCGTAGAAGTCACGCTCATTCCGTTTGCTCAACTCAACATCACAATATCCACCGCATCCGCAGATGTAAAAATATACCTTACTCAAATAGATGGTCTTCGTCCGCAAGAATTATCAGACGGCACTGCCATTACCAATGCAATTCAAAGCGCGGCAACAGGGAACGTAGTTGCGCTTGCGCAAGTTCGTACGCGCATCCAGCAGTTCGTTACGTCGCTGAAAGGAGTGCCAACGCCAAGGCCTGCCCAAGAATATCATCAGCTGTATGTCTCATTACTTGATTTTACCGTTCAGCGCTTGCAAACAATTGAACAGCACGCAACGGGAGATCAGCAGAAAGCGGCACAGGCAGTACTCGATATTCAAAACACGCTTCCTTCGTATGTAAACAGACTCACCTCTCTTCGCCAGCAAGTGGAGGGCGTAGCGAATCAGCCGTAAGAGGTATATACTAATTTTATTATCGTCATATGCAATATAGATCCTTCAAAAAGACGCTCACGGTATTTACCCTTTTCTTTTTTCTTGCAACTCCGATCAGCGTGTTTGCGCAAGGACTGACTTCGGCTCAAGTTCAGCAACTTATACAGCTTCAAGCGCTTCAGAGAACAGGAGCGCTAACTGCGCAGGACGCTCAGTTGCTTCAAACACTCACATTGCTTCAGCAGCAACAATATCCTCAACAGTTTGGTCAACAGCAAGGGTTCGGGCAGGGTGCCGGTAATGCGCTTGGGCAATTAGGATTTTTGAGTTTACTGGGAGGCCAAGGCGGACTGGGAGGCAATAATCAGCTCTTAACGGGAGCTGCGCTTGGCGGACTTATGGGTGGTGGCGGTTTTGGCGGAGGAGGAGGCGGGGGTGGCGGTCCTGTCGGCATGGTCGGACAAGCGCTTACGCTCGCCGGCGCGCTTTCCGGAAACATGGGACTGATTATCGGAGGAATGATTACGAGTATGATTGGCGGATTTGTAGGCGGCGGCATGGGGGCAACTCCACAACGAGGGACTCCTGATGAGCAGTATGTCGCGCAAGGCCAGGCAGGCCCGTACGGCTCCGGATCTTCCAGCCCGTACTATCCAACCCCAAGCCCTCCTGCGGGATCCGGACAGTCAACCGCGTCAACATGCAAAGAGTCTATCTTTATCGTGAAGGACACGACAGCAACTCCGAATATTACGAAGCCGTATCCGAATACAAAAACTATCAATCAAAGCGATTGCGTGCTCGCAATCAATTCCGACAGCGCTTCTCACAAGATTCAGGCAAAGAAGCAAGGTTCAAATACTATTATTACCGAGCAGGCTATCGATAGAGAAAAGTCCCATGCGTTCCGATTCCCCGATAAGAATACCTATACGCTCTGCGTTGACGGCAATGCATCCGCATGTACGACCGTAACGGTACAGTAGGCGGTATGAAAAAAATCGGCGGCATATTTCTCTCGCTCGCCCTGCTCGCAATAGCAGGAAGCGCATTTGCACAAGTTGGGCTACCTACTGGATCTTCTACAGCGACGCTCTACACTGGTACGTCTTGGTGCCCTGCTTGTCAGGTGCTTGAGGGATCCTCTTCTTTTTCTTCTTTAAAAAACCAGCTTGGAAACAAGCTGCAAGTAGTAACTGTTGATTCTTCGGGTCAGATCAGCGGAACAGGCGGAACCCCGCCGGATTTTATTGAATCTTATCCATCACTCACGCTCCAGGATTCTTCGGGAAATATTCTAAGCACAGTTTCTGGTCAGGATGGGATTGAGGGCGCATTGCAGCAGCTCGTCGGTTCCTCGGCTGGGGCGGAAGAAGAAAGCGATAACGGCAAATCAATCGTCGTCGCAACAAAATACGAATACGTGGGACCGGGAAAAGGGCAGTATGGCCCATCGGATGAATTAATCTTGCATGGACGCCCCCTTCCTCCGGGACAAGTTATCTCTGACCCCAAGCAGCAAGAATTGGAAATGAATGCAGGCACCGGCCAGGGCAGAACTGTTCGCCTGGGAGGAGCCGAGGTTGGCGCCGGCGTATATGTCGTAGGCCCTAATTGCCAGACAAACCATGCAAACCCTAGCAGCACTTCAGGGGTGAAGCTTCCCACGCTTGATGAAAATGCATTTGAGACATGCACGAAAGCAACCTCTGTTACCCCGACAGGTACATCTCCGGGCGGTGGCGGTCAATTTGGCGGAGGAGCGCAGGGCGGCTTAGGAGCGAATCCTCTTCTCCCGCTTCTTCTTTCCGGACTGCTTAGCCAAGGCATGGGCGGATTTGGAGGACAGCAGAGCCAAGGCCAGCCATATGGAGATGATGCGTTATCGCTCCCCGTAAATTGCGCTCAGCAGCAGGTATCTCCCGTATGCGGAGAAGATGGAAAAACATACAACAACAGCTGCTATATGAGTGAGGCGCGAGTAACGCTGAAGAGCCAGGGAGTGTGCGCAAATCCCAGCCCTTCTCCGACACCAAATACTTCGGCAATCTTAAGCCAGCTTTCTGCAAGCGGAGTGCCAGCTTC
>CAZPRL010000005.1:0-16654 GCA_964589385.1 uncultured Candidatus Saccharibacteria bacterium
CTACCATCTATGATGCGATGATTGCCGGTATTGAGAACGTAAAGTGGGAAGGGCGGCTGCAGGTTGTATCTCGAGACCCCCTTATTATTGTTGATGGAGCGCATAATGCAGACGGGGTGCGTGCATTGCATGATTTTTTACGGGCGGAAAAATTGGAAACGCGCGGCGGGGTGCTTGTTTTTGCCATGAAGAAGGGGAAAGACATTTCAGATATGCTTGAGCTTATTGTTCCGTTTTTTCATACGGTGATTGCGACCGAAGGCGCCTACATGCCGGAGAGTGCAAGTATTCTTGCCGAGAAAGTTTCAGCTTCTGCTAGGCGCGTTATTGCCAAGAGAGATGGCAAGCAGGCGATAGAGCTTGGAATATCGCATATGAAAGAGCATGATATGATGCTGATTGCCGGTTCGCTCTATATGATTCCGGAAGCGTTATCGTATTTCCGAAAGGGGTACCTTGGGGTGCGTTATGGCTTTAACCAGCGATATGCCAATCGAGATTCCAATAAACAGGAAGATAGTGATAAGTGAAATGGTTGTCCCGGCATCCATAAGTCGTTGCGGCCAGTATTCCATGACAAATTCCGGAAGTGCATCGTTTCCAATGGCATTTGTAATTTCTTGAGGGTCCAGGATCCATCCATTTACGAATGCGTTCGCAGTGAGGTGGGTGTTTGCCGATATTTTTGTTCCCGGAGGTGCTCCAACGATGCGTTTCCACCATGAGGGATGAGGAGTTCCTTGCGGGCGGACAAACAGCTGCCATCCGGAATCAAATTTATCAGAGAGCACGAGCATGCGAGGCACCAGTATCTTATCCGAGGAAAGGGTATGAAGGGTTGGGTTGACGGTTGCAGCCGAGATCGCAATACTTGCAAGGGGTTCATTTTCTGTTCGTACGTACAGATGCGGCAATATGGGAATCTGAATGAGCGAAACCTCTTCAAATATCGCTTGAGAAGGTTTTTCGTTGCCGGATACATACAAAAATAGCTGTGCATTCGGAGCAATATCTTCTCCTGAAATAATTGTTTTATATGACTGCCATGGCGTATTGCCATCGCTTACAAGTTCGGTGGCGCCAAGCGATTCATTGATGCGAGGATAAAAGGCAAATGAAGGCGGCCTGCCTTTCTCTGATTTAAATGTAATGGAAAGAAGGTAGTCGAATGCAGGGTCGAAAGCATCGATCGGGAGCGATATGCATGCGATATGGCTCTTTGCTTGCATTGATAGGCCCATAGAGCCATGTTCTGTCGGGATAATTCCGACCCGAATGCCATTTTCTTCCAGCGGAGTATTGTCGGAATTATTGCAGTCTCCGCCGATACGTTCTTTTCCTTGCTCGAATGATCCGTCGGAAATAAGGTTTTTTCCGGTGATTTCTTCGCGGACTATGCGAAGGTCGGAGGGAGCAAACGGCCTGATTGTTTCTTGCGACGCTTCTTTCGGAATTTCAAACGAACTAGTTAAGACGGTTTCGTATGCGTGTGCAGAAATATTATCAAAAAGGCTACTGGATGGCTCCAAGTCGTTGAGGTCGCCTGCCTGATACAAATACAGCGAAGCCGGATTTGCATCTTGATTTTCGTATACGATAGAAGTATTTGCCCAGTCCGCTGTTTTTTGCAGCTGCTCCGATGCGATGATCGCCGCATTTGGCGCGTCTTGCACGACTTTGAAGCTTGCTTCATTTCCGCGGATGGACCGATAGTCAAACGTGATTCTGTACATGGATGCTCCCGGTACTGCAGCAATTATCTGCCATGTGCATCCGAGATGGTTTCCCGCAGATAGCTGGAGAGAATATTGCCCATTGGTTGCAAGGCTTGATTGAGAAGAGGATATTCTGCTGGCAGAAAGCGATGATGCATCAATATTGTTGCAATCGCCAACTTCATTCCATGGACCGTTTTCAAATGAGCCATTTTCGATAAGATTGGGAGATGCATCCGCTTCGCGCAACACGATAACTTCATTGCTGCCTGATTCTGTACGTATAGTCCCGAGAAAGCGCTCTCCTTCTTCTTGTCCCGAGAAGAAGAAATCTTTCTTATTTACTTGTGCCCAGTATGCGGCGGTCGATCTGGGCATGGTTGCAATGATTTCTTTGGATTCTCCCTTTTGAATCAGCAGCTGAATCTCCTCTGGAGCGATGTTTGCGAGGATTGGTACGAGAGTATATCCCGAAGAGGACTCTTGAACCGTTATGAGCGGCGCTTGCTGGGCAATCGTTTCGGAAGTTTCCACTGCGCCGTTGGTAATGACAAGGTTGCGGGGAGTAAAGGGCTCTATTTCCTCGTTTCTTGCCACTGTCTTTCGAACAGTGTTCAGTAGAGATTCGCTTAAAGATTTTTTAAAAACAAATGCAGTTTCTTTTCGCTGGTCAATTCCGGAAAAGGATATCGGATTATCTGCAATTTCAACATTATTGGCAATATAGAAGTGGGGCTTTGCATCAGGGTTATCCCAGAGCGTAATCTGTTCGGGAGAAGATGGAATTTTGGAAAGACCGGGAATAGATCCGATTATTGCATTGTATTGCTCTTGGGACTTTGGATACCACTCATATATATTGTCTACTGAATCAAAGGGCGCTGCGATATATTTAATGGATCCGAAGTTAAAGAAGCTTTTTGCGTTACGCTGTTCAAAAAAGGAGTATGGATCATTGGGGTTTTCGATAAAAGAATTCCATACGCGATATAGTACTGCGTTTGCATTTATCGAAGGATGCGTCTCTGAAGAGAAGGCAAATCTATCTGTTGCAGGGATCCAAAAGGAACGGCTAAAATGCGGATCTGACTCCAATATCTGCTGAACGTCTTTGTACACTTTGGGAAATGGGTGCGGCGTTGTGAGCCCTCCAATTGATCCTGTAAAGAGCGGGTATGTATTTGGAATAAAGATTCCGATAATGATAAGGCTGAAAATAATCGACAGGAATTGAGATTTCTTTTTCAGGATTGCAATAGAGTGTCCTATAAGCAGGACATATGCGAGAGTGGGCAGTATCATGAATTTTGAAGATTCGCGGAAGAGCCTGAAGCCGGGAAAATTCTCGTATAGCCACTGATATACATTCGGAAAGGGCGGATTTGCCTGCTTGAGTATAAAAGTGCCTATCACTACAATCCCCAACCAGAACCATGCAGTGCCTGATTTTCTTCTTCCCTCTTTTGTGAAAATCCAAAGCATTGCGATAACAGGTATTGAGTAAAGCCACCAGGAGGGGTTTGTCGGCGTCCACGTTTCCGACGACTCCCAAAATGGATCAGAGAGCGTTACGGCATGAGATATCTGGGTGAAGCTATTAAAAAGCCCTCTGCCTGTAATCGTGACGTATCCGAGTGAAGAATTGCTGAATGCAAAAGGAATGAGCCAATAGGCTTGCAAGAGCGTGAGTATGCCCAGGCAGCCCAACAAGACTGCGATGAGCTGTTTGGATATCCGGATCTTTTTTGTTGCAACAAGATATATTCCGTATGCAATCATGGTGAGCGCCATGATATATAGAATACGGATTTCGTATACGGAAAATATTGCGGTGGTAAGGACGAACCAAAAACCAGATTTTGCAGAGGGTTTGTATAAGAGCTTTTCTGTTGCAAGAAGGAGAAGCGGAGCAAAAAGAAAAGCTACAGCGATATGCAAATGGGACATTTGTCGTGCGATGAGGTACGTGTTAAAGCAATACACTATCGATCCGGTGACTGCGGGCAGTGCGGATTGAAATTTCTTATATAGAAGGGCGTAGATAGGCAGCGGTCCGAGGAGTACCATCGGCCAAAAGAAAAATAGGCGTTCAAACAATTCAAAATTCATGAAGAAGACGCTTCCTAGGATGCTTCCAATGGTGACGATGACATCAAACATGGGAGTTATGGATCCTGATGCGAAGTCATTGTTTTCTACCAGAATTTTTGGAACGGTTAATGCTTCTTTGAATGCCTGTTGTGATATATATCCCCAATCACCCGAAGTAAATATGTCCGGCAGGAGCACCCAACGCCAATGCGCTGCAAGCGATAGTGCAACTAAAAACAACACCCCTCCAATTGCGTACTTGGTGCGCATTGCTATGAATTATACCGTGAAGCTTTTATATATCCCAACGCTCCGGCAATAAATTCAGTTATCTTCATAAAGACAGTTCCCGCATAGACAACGGGGTGCCGGATAATTCTTTGCGGGTCTGATGAAATAGCAATGATTCTTTGCAGCGGACTTGCTTGTCTTTGAAATAGATGCCTATTATGCGCCTTCTTTTGATATATATGTATCGTCTTTCCGTAGTAGTATTTTTTTCTCCAGAGCTTGCCTAGAGAAGGGCTGCCTTCGTTATGGCGTATGACGCTAGATATTCTGCCAATGCCTTTCGCGCCGAATGCATGTGCAAGCCTGTTTTGGAGATCAAAATCTTCTCCTCCTACCAATGTTTCATCGAAGCCGCGCGAGCGTTCAAAGGCATGCCTTGAGAGAAATCGAGCTGCGCTCATCCATGGCAACGAAGAGTAGCTTGCGCGTTCAAATGCCTTGCATGATGCCCAAAAGCCGAATCCGAATGACTGTTCGGAGATAATGAGCGCTTGCAGGTTTTTGTCTTTTGCTATTGCCTGAACGCATTCTGCCACAACTCCTTTTTCGAGCTCCATATCGCTATCGATAAAGAGAAGATACTCGCCCTTGCTGATGCGCGCTCCGTAATTTCTTTGCGCAGAGCGCTCGTTGCCCCATGTCTCTGTACGAATTCCGAGCGAGGAGGCAATGGCTACCGTAGCATCGGATGAACCATTGTCTACCACGATACATTCAGTATGCGGATACGTTTGGCTTTTTATAGAAGCAAGGCATGCGTAAATGGTGCTGCCGGAATTTTTTGTCGGAATGATAATGGATACTGCAGGTGGCATATGGCTACTGCTTTTTGGCAACTTGAAAAAGAAGATCTATGGAATCAGTCCTAAATTCGCTGCCGAATTTCTGTCCGACATGAATAAGTTTTGCATCCGGTACTATCTTTTTGATGTATACAAGCGTCTCGAGCGGGGGCTTTGTCTGCGCGCGTGCAATTCCAAGCTCTATGAGCAGGTATCGAGTTTTTTTCAAAGTTTCTTTGCTCGCGGATAGCACGTCATATTCCATCCCTTCTACGTCGATCTTCAGCAAGCCAATGGCATTGAGCTTTTGTACTTCCGGTATATCATCCAGGCGAACGCAGGGCGCGATTTCTTGCTTGTCATTTTGGAATATTTGGAACGAAGAAGAAAAAGCGGTATTTTCCGGAACGTGCATTGTCGTGTGAGAAGAGCTGCCTATCGCATACCGATAGGTGTCAACCCTTTTATTTTTTTGCAGGATCCGATAAGACTGCGCAACCGGCTCGAAGCTCAAAATTCTTTTTGGGTGCAAGGCGTGATCGCAGAATATCGCAAATTCACCGACGTGCGCTCCGATGTCTATGATGATTTCGTTCCGGATAGGCAGCAAGGAGAGATAGGTGTTATGAATAAATTGGCTTTGCAGGATGCCAATGTCGCTTCTGCCTTCGAGGTAGATATCCTGTCCCCATATTCGAAGGCGATATGCTTGGAATTCTTTATTCCAGAACATAGGGGTGAACAGGATAAACAGGAATTTTTTCCATAGAAATCCTCCCTTGCTTACAGGCATTTCTGTTCGGAGCAGCTCATAGTCAAGCTGCACTGAACGGAGTGCGAGCTTAGTGAGCGTGTTATAGATGTAAGGCTCTTTGTTCATATTATGAATCTTTTCTTGTTCCGATATACAAAACAGTCGGAGAGCATAGGGATATTCTTTTTGCTATTGGATTGATGATTCGAAAAACCAGCGAATCAAGATTGCGTTCGGAAAATCCAATTGGATACATCGTGTAATTGAATGTTTTACTTTTTCGGAGCAAGCGCAGCATGGAATAGATAGTATAAGAAGCTATGTGGGTGGGGTCTTGCCCAAAGTGAGGAGATAAAGGGTTGGGCATAGTAAGAATGATTTGTTTATTGCAGACTGCTTCCATCTTTTGCAGTATTTCGGGCAAGTCGGTGTTTTTGATGTGTTCCAATAGTTCGCTGCAGAAGATGGCATCTATGGTTTTTATGCGGTTTTGGATATTCTTTACATCGTCATGAAATATGCGCGTGTAGAAACCTGTCGAAAAGGCTTCTGTGCATAGTCTCTTGTCGTAATCAAGCCCAATGAGCATGTCGCACTTTTTGCGCAAAAATTTCCCGTACAGGCCTGAGCCGCTTCCAAGGTCGAGTATAGAATCCATCTTCGAGATATATGCTTGTATGATTGCAACAATACGGCTGTCGATAGTTCGTTCCATATATTGCGTTGTAGTATCGTGTATTATCATCATGGTTTTCCCTTTCGATATTGAACAAAAATATTTGTGTAGCCATCTTTGCTATATTCTTCGTCAGTTTTTTTATAAAAGAAATGTTGTCCAATCGGCGCTCCTTTGAAGATCCATTTTGATGTGTATAGGTTGAGTATTGCTGCCATTGTCCAGAATTTTCCGAATAAGGCTGTTCTTTCCAGCGTAAACCCTGCTTGTTTTCCGAATATTGTAAGCTGATGCGCCGTGTAATGCCTATGCCCAATAAGCCACCATGCCGGATCGAGGATTGTAGGCAAGATTGCGCGATTCGGGGTTGATAGGTATAGTGCTCCGCCCGGCCGCAAAACCCGAAAAATCTCTTTATAAAATTTCTGTTCCGTGCGGGATGGAATATGCTCAAGCACTTCCCAGCACACGATGGTATCGAAAGATTCTGATGCAAAGGGCATGGTTGGCGCGGGGGCTACGGCAAGGGTAACTCTTGGGTCGTGAATATGCTCGCGGATGGTTGCGAGATCTTCTTCGCTTGCTTCCGTAGCTGTTATCGACAATGCGTTGCGGGACAGAAAATTGAGTTCGCACCACCCATATCCGCATCCGACATCAAGTATCGTCTTGTCAGCGATATCTTTATCTGATACAAAATCCACGCTTGCTTTTGTTCTGCCGTGGAGAATGAGCGATGGAGTTTCCTGGAGATGGTTTTTCATGTTTCCTTGGGAAATAGTATGTTGCGAAAGGCAAATAGCGTATGTTCCCTTGTATGCCTTTTTGCATGAATAAACGCTTGTTGCCGCATCTGGTTATATGATTGCTCTTGAGTGAGAATCGTGCAAACCGCATCTGCAAGTGCCTGAATATCTTTAGTTGGCACAAGTATCCCCGTTCTGCTATGCTCGATGGCATCTTGTACTCCTGGGACCCGATAGCCGATTGCGGGAACGCCATATGCCGCCGCTTCCAATATAACGAGCCCATACCCTTCTTTTTTAGAGGGTATTAGGAGCAGCGATGCTTTTTGGATATGCTGAATTTTCGCTTCCTCTGTGCAGTTTTCATGCAGTGAAATATTGCGATCGCTCGCGATTTGGGAGGCAAGACCCTGTTTGTATGCCTGATATTTTCGGTCGCTCTTGCCAATAATGGCGAGATAAAGATTCGGAATAGATTTTTTGGCAATGCGGTATGCATCAATAGCGTCTTCTATCTGTTTTACCGGTGCTATTCTTCCCAGCACGAGAAGCGTAGGAGGATTCTGCGTTCCCAGTGAATAGCTTTGTGGCATGGGAACGGTTGTGAACATCGGCAGAAGGCGGATATTACGTTTCGATATGCCATGCGCTATCAGATCATCTTTTGTTGATCGGGATATCGTGATGATAGTTCTCGCGCGATATAGCGTGAGCCAAAGTTTTTCTGCAAGCTTTCCTGCAGGAACAAGTGCGGAGGGCAATATGTTTTTCCAGAGATCGCCTGCGATCTCCATAATCATGAGAGCAACCGGCGGATGTTTGCGGTAGAAGATCGAGAAGAATGGAATGCCGTGAGGCTGATCAATGATATACCGGTATATCTCTTGTTTTGGCCGAACTATGTGCCAGTACAACCATGCGTGGAGCATAACAGTATGTACGCCGCCCCTGCGGATAATGCGATATCCATGATACGTTTCTTCTTTTTTGCATCCCGGATACGCAGATGTAAAGTAGGTAACAGCGTGTGTTTGTGCTATATGTTCCGCGATAGCATCGGTTAGAGTTTCTGCCCCTCCTGCGCTTGGATGGGTTACGTCTTTCCAGTTGAGGAAGAGAATACCGCCTTGCTCACTTTGCATACTGCTTATGGGTGTGGAGGGAAAGGAGTAAGAGACTTGCGACAATCGCCGCGCTTGAGCAGAGCGTAATAGCGATAAAGTCCGTCATTGACTGATGAAACAAGTACATTGCCGCAATCTGCATTGCGATAATGATGATGAGCGGAGGAAGAAAGCGCTTTGCGTTGATAGATATGAAGTAATAAATGCATAGCTGGGCGATTGTCTGGAGGCCGCTTACAATACCTCCGTATACGATATACGGACTAATTGCGGCATATTTATTCCCCACAAGAACAGAGACAATCTGTTCCGGAAACAGAGCGAACAGCGTGGTGAGCCCAATTGCAATTGCCGTTGTAATTTTCAACCCTCTCCACAGCGCATTGCATGCTTCTTGTTCTTCGGCGGATTGCGCCATAATGGGGAAGAAAATCGGAACAATAATAAATGAGCCATATCCGATGACTCGAGATATCACGAGCAGGGCGGAGTATTGCGCTGCAATTTCAATGGGAAAGAAGTACTTTGCGAGGATGATATCTGTATTTGCGAGAAGAGCGAGGGCAAACGTGGTTATGAGAATAACGGTCCCGCTCCCCTTCCATGGCCCCACGTCGCTTTGCAAAAACCATGATACGGGTATGATCTTATCTTTTTCTGCAGCAAGGAATAGAATACTGGTGATATATGCTCCCAAAAGCCCCGCGCACATTGCTCCGAGTGCGCCGTAGAGCGTCCATCCTAAAAATCCGAACAGGAGCATCAGAAAGAGCTTTACCGTTGATTCAATAATGGAAACGCTGGAAAGTGACAGAAACTTTTGCAATCCTTGCAATATGCCGATATTTGCTTGCAGTGCCGGAGACATGAAGACAATGGGCAAGAGGAAGAGGAATGCTTTTGGAGGAATTTCCAGTATATCGGAGAGATAGGGAATCAGGAGAAAGTAAAAGCCGGCAAAAATTACACCGACAAGCAGCGTGATAGGCGACCACATTGCAAGGATATTTCGGCCCGTGTGCACTCCGTGTTTCGGAAGGAGTTTCGAAGTAAATTTTGTTGCCATGGTCATCATGGCATGCGAAGGAATGCTTGCAATCGATACGATGGAGGTCAGGGCAATCAATATCGCGTACTGGCTTATGGAGAGAACATGGGCCGTATAGAGGCTGAATATATAATTAAGCAGATGCGCAAAAAGCGTTCCGAGCATGATGACAGTGCTGGATCTCAAAAGACCGATTGGGGATATTCCGGACGCCATATATACGAAGTATGCTAGGAATCTTCCGGAGGCACAAATTGCCATACGGAAAGATCGGGAGAATGCAGGATCTTTTTTAGAAAAGCAAGGCTTTGCAGATCCTGTTCTATTTGTTTGCCGCGAGGATCGCTTGGCAGCAGCGCAAGATATGTTATATTTTTTTGCCGCAATGCATCCGGCGTGATGGGAATTTCTTGTTCCGGATTGACAATTACGTCCGCATTATCAAAAAAAAGCGGCGCAGGGTTTGCGACCGGAGTATTGCGGGTAAAATGCAATGATACATATTGCGCTTGAGGAAGGAAGAGGACGCGCAAGGTGCCCGGTTCGTTTTCCAGAATGCTTGAAAATTCGTACCAGCTTTGAGGGTACCGGGAAGGGATGATATTTTTTGACAATGCGCTGTATGCCGGAATGCTTGCGGCGCATACGGCGAGCAATAGTATGAAGGGGAAGTATCTCGAGATGTTTTGCAGTGCGCGCACGCTTCCTGCCGCCAAAAGCGCTGTTTCTGCGATTACTGCCAGTGAAAGAAATTTTCCTGAATCTCGCATTACTCCCCACGCGGGAATTATTTCTGCAATGTCTTTTGTACTATATGCGAGCAGTATTGCGATGCCCAGAAGAAGCCATGCCCATAGCTTAGTTGCCCCATAGAGCATAATTGCCGCCAATACTATCCATCCGATTGTGCTTATGGCATTGGCAGGGCATGCAATAAGAGATGGCCGCCAAGTGGCAGAGAGCGTAGGAATGTCTATCGGAGATGATGTACAGGGATATTGGAGCGCAAACGCAGATGCATCTTCGGTGGTAATGCGATGCCCTGCCCATGCGCCATGCACATATCCGGTGATTGCAAGGGCGATGATATAGGCTGCGCTTGGCAGGATGAGTATAGCGGCATGAGAGTAAAATGCGTTTCGATATTGCCGGCTTCGGAGCAAAAGAAGCGCGATTGCAATGGGAAGCAGAATTGTATGATGGATGCTGACCAATAGAGGAAATACAAGAATTATTCCGGCGATGATGGCACGTTTTTTGTTCGGATTTTCGAGCATTTGCACCATTGCCGCAAGCGCCCAAAAAGTGAAAACGCATCCGAAGAGGAAGTTTATATGCCCCAGTGAGATTCGATTTATTGTGAATGGATTGAATACCGCAAACATGCCCGCAGAAAGTGCGGCGATCTGTATTGCCGTATGCGGAATCTTTGTTGCGATGATGCTGCGCGTAAAGGCGATAGCTCCGGTCCCTATTCCAATAAGAGCGGCTGCAAGAAGAAGCTTTTGCGCAACTTCAGCCGGGAATAACAATATAAGCGCATGGGAGGCGGCTTGCACCGGAATGCCGGATAGCAAATTCGTGTTGTCGATATGGATCGGTGCCATTGCGGGCGCCCATGCCCAGTCCAGGAGTATTAAAAAGCCGGGAGTTGCAAAAACGGGGACAAGCGCACCTATGACAAGAGCGCATATAAGCCCTTCCGGCCAATGGCGGGCAAGTTTGCGCACGTCAATCATTTTACACTAAGGCGTGCGGAAATCTTTTGAGGCTCTTCTTTTGGAATAAAGGCGAGAGAGATGCCTTGCGAGGGTTGAATGATCTTTTTTTGCCTAACTCGAAAGAAAAGCCCAAGAGTATCAAAGAGCGTTTCGAATACTACTCGCATGCTGACGGTGCTTTGGAATTTGTGGGTAATCTTAATGGGAGACTCCACGATTTTTCTATACCCAAGGAACGATGCCACTACGAGCAGCTCCAAATCGAATGCAAATCGCTTGATTGTTATATGGGGCAGTATTGCTTGCAGGGGTTTCCTTCGGAATATCTTCAGGCCGACCTGCGTGTCGGTCAGGTTTAAGCGAAAGAGGATCCTGTTGAGGATTTGGTAGCCCGTACTGTAAAAGCGCCGGATGATGGGATAGGAAACCTGCGAGAGGGCATGGCGCTTGGATCCGATGACGATGTCGGCTTGAGAGAATTCCATAAGATCAACCATGATAGGCAGGCATGATATGTCGATATCTCCGCCGGCATCGAGGAAGCCGATAATCTTTCCTTCTGCCAGAGAAAGCCCAAGGCGCAGGGCTGCGCCTTTGCCTTCATTGTCGGGAAGTACGATTACTTTGATGTGAGAAAGCGCTCCATTGCTTCGTACGGTTTTTGCAGTAGCGTCGATGTCTCCGTCGACAACAAGAATTATTTCAAATGTCTTTCCAATTGCATGAAGAAGATTGGTGAGCTGCAAAAGGTCATCGCAAATGGTATTTGCTTGCTTGAACGATGGAACGATGATCGAAAGCTCCATACAATCATCATTCGAGATAGGAAAGCGATCCGATGAGCCCGCCTACGTCTGTAAGCTGCGACAGAGCCAGAGAAGGGAGGCTTGGCAGAATGGTGTTCAGTTGCATCAGACTTTCCTGTACGTTATCCAGCGATATGCTTCGCATCATGGAGCCGCCCAGAACAATGATGTCCGGAGACCAGAATACGCATGTATTGAAAAGTCCGATTGCAAGATAATTTTCCGCTTCGCTCCAGATTTTCGGATCGACGATGTTTCTTGGGTGCATGTCGAATTTGTGCTGCATGGCAGAGCCTGATATGAAAGCTTCCAAGTGTCCTGCGCCTCCGCATCCGCATTTCGGTCCGTTGGGATCGATTATCTGGTGTCCCGGTTCAAATCCCATTGAGCTCCGGTCAATTTTTTGGTCAACAATTCTGCATCCTCCGACTCCGGTGCTTACGGTTATATACACAACTATCTTATTATTTTTTCCTGAACCATGTATTGCCTCTCCGAGGCCCCACATTGCGGTGTCGTTTTCGAGATGAACTGTCGTTTGCAGCCGGTTCTCTAATTGCTGCTTGAGCGGCTTGTTGTTCCAGTCGGGCAGGTTGGGCGCATGGGCAAGCATGGACTTTTCCCGGTTGAATGGCCCTGCAATTCCTCCCGCTATCGCATCGATTTTTTCTTCCCTCGCTAATTCCTTGGCTGTTTTTACAAACTTCTCAATGCCTTCTGAAAACAGCGAAGGCGTTTCGTATATAACCGGATCGGAGAGCGTTTTCCCATCCGTTGAGCTCGCCATTCTTGTATTTGTTCCTCCGATATCAAAGACAATCTTCATGCGTGTATTGTACCTGCTTGCATCGATGTGTTGCAAAGCATTTCCCGCCTTGCTATCGTAAGCAGTATGCTTAAAAAGCCAGAAATTCTTGCCATTATTCCCGCTAAGTTGAATTCAACGGGGATTCCGAAAAAATCCATTCGTCCGTTATTGGGCAAGCCGCTTATTGCGCATGTTATCGAAGCGGCGCTTTTATCCCATGCGGTTACAAGGACTATCGTTACAACGGAATCTGATGAGATTGCGCAGATTGCAATCCAGTATGGGGCAGATGTTCCTTTTATCCGGCCAGCGTATCTATCGCAGAGTAGCGTGCAGGTTATCCCTGTTGCCGTGCATGCCTTGGCACAGCTGGATGCACAGGAAGGATATGTGCCGGACGCCGTAGTGTTGCTCCAGCCGCCCTCGCCTCTTATTCTGTCTTCCGATATTGACGGGGCGGTAGATCTCTTCTATCAAGAGCGTCCCGATATCGTTCTCGGCGTTTCTTCTATTGTCGGAACGCATCCGTACTGGGCGGTTTCGATTGATGATACGGGCGGAGTTTCTTCATTCATGGCTCTTCCTCAAGATGCAATGAGTATGGGCCGTGAAGATTATCCGGAAGCATATAGGATTAATGGAGCGATCTTCGTTGCGCCTCCTTCTATGGTTTCTCGCATCGCATCCCATCCCTATGTGGATCGTACGATCGGATACATGATGCCGCCTGAGCGCTCTATCGACATCGATACGGAGTTGGATTTTAAGATGGCGGAGCTACTCCTTACAGAACAGCAGAAGGCTCCTGTTAAGGTGCCATCGTATGGATCTGCAGAGCCAGCGTAGTCAAGATAGACAAACTTGTCTTTTAGTGGGCAAGGGCCCTTCTGCGTATCGTGTAGGCGAATACGTTGCGTTTGGGGATATTGCAACTATTAATGATGCAGCGCTCCTTGTTCCGCATATACGGTGGTCTTTTTGGGTTGATATGATTTCGGACTTGAGCTGCTATGCAGAAGCTGCAAAACGCGGCGGCACGTTTGTGTTGCCAGATAAAATGCACCAATATTCCTTCTTGAGCTCAGTTCTTAAACGTAAGGTATTGGTTCACACTCATGATCTCCCCATATTTCCTCCTGAGCGCACGGTTTTGTATCCCTATAATTTGATTGGTTTTGATCGAAGTATTTTGATTGATTCAATGGAGCAGCGAAGGGTTCCGTTAACATCCACTTCGGTTGCGGCGTTGTACATATTGGCTGTGCCTTTTCGTTATCGACATATTCGATGTATCGGTTTTGATGGAGGAGGAGAATATGTTAAAAACCCGGGTATTATGAAATCAAGAAATCCCTTCGTCAATTACACTCTTTTTCGGGAAGCTATGGAAGTGGTTGCAGAATATGCGCATACGCGATACGGGACTATCGTTGAATTTGCCAATAAAGACGGATCTTTTTCTTAACGGAGGAAGCAAAATAATCTCTTGTGCGCGGTTTCCTTCGATGGTAAGATTTAATACTATGAAACACGTTACTATCTATTCAACTCCATCATGCGGATGGTGCAAGGCGGCAAAGCAGTACTTTGCAGAACATAATGTTCCGTTTACAGAAAAAGACGTTGCATCTGATGCGGCGGCACGAGAAGAAATGCTCGCAAAATCGAAGCAAATGGGCGTTCCCGTTATCGATATAGAGGGGGAAATCGTTGTCGGATTTAATCAATTGCGCTTGGCCGAGCTTTTGGAGATAGCGTAAAATTATTATGCCTGATACAAAAACATCCATGTCGATTCCCATGGCTATCGTCATTGCCGGCGCGTTAATCGCCGGCGCGGTGTACTTCAGCCAGGTGGGCCCCCGGCAGCTGCCTGCACCGGACGCAAATTCAGGACAAGCGGGGGTTCCCCAGCCCACGCCTCCCGTTGCCTCTCTTGCCATTCGCCCGATTACTCCAGAGGATCATATTCGGGGCCCGGAGGATGCAAAAATTACTATTCTGGAATATTCCGATCTTGAGTGTCCGTACTGCAAAGTATTTCATGAGAGCATGATTGAGGCGCTTGAAGAATATCCAAATGATGTTCGCTGGGTATATCGCCATGCTCCCTTGGTTCAACTGCATACGAAAGCGCCCGCAGAGGCAAATGCGGCAGAATGTGCGGCAGAGCAAGGAAAATTTTGGGAATTTTCAGATGTAATCTTTGCGGCGACAAGCAGCAATGATTCCATTGTTCTTGCCGATCTTCCTGAACATGCGAGAACTGCCGGCGTTGCCGATATTCCTGCGTTTGAAGCGTGCGTTGCGGAAAATAAGTTTGCAGAAAAAGTGGATGCGGATTTGCAGGATGGAATTGCGGCAGGGCTGCAAGGTACGCCGTTTAATATGATTGTTTTGCCAGATGGAACAAAGCAGCAGCTTGGCGGAGGAGTTCCCTACCCTCAACTGAAGTCAATTATAGAATCGCATTTGTAATTCTAGGTTGCAATGAGGAGCACCGCGAGCATGCTCCCTGCGATTATGTAACTTGCAATATCTTTGCTTGCAAAGAGTACAGGATCTTCCGGCATTCGTTTTTCAAGCGTGAAGCGCCACATGCGCGATGCCCATAGCACAATAAGAGGCACGGTAAGCCAAAGCAGCAGGGGGCGCGTATAGAGATCGGTGACATTTTGATTCGTGATATAGAGCGCGAGTACGATGCAGGAGAACGCAATGCACAGAAATCCGAGTGATCTCAGTATGGATATATCCCTCTTCCCGTATCCGCGGCTACTTATATTCTCTTGGTCTTTTCCAAGTTGGAGCAATTCGGTAACGCGCTTCATGCTTGCAAGGTTAAAAAAGAAGCATCCTGCAAAAAAGAAGAGCCATGCGGACGTTTCAATGCCTGTTGCTGCGCTGCCTGCAATGATGCGCAGAACATAAAATCCGGCAAGAATGCCAATATCCAAATACGGCACTTTTTTTGCGCGAAATGTATAGATAAGATTCATGATTATATAGAGGGCAAGCAAGCCGAGAAAAGAAGCGGGGAGGGCGAGTAGGGAAAGCGCGAGCGAGATAGTTCCAAGTATTGTCCCAAGTACTATCCCTTGCGCTATGGAAAGCTTGCCTGATGCGATGGGGCGATGTTTCTTGATTGGATGCATGCGATCGGAGGGAACGTCTAAGATATCGTTGAAGATATATGTTGCCGATGCAAGGAAGCTAAATGCGACAAAGCCGATTATCGCATGAACAAGTACGGACGGTTCAGTTATGGTATGCGCTGCAATTGCGGGTACAAACAGGAGAAGGTTTTTTAGCCATTGATGAATGCGGATTTCTTGGAGAACAGTGCGGACGCGCAGAGATTCTTGCAAGGAGAATTCAGCTTCTATAAAAGCGAGCTTTTTTGCCGCAGCGGCAACGCGGGGCGTTGCGTTTACAATAATCGCGCTATCTGAAATATTCCAAATAGAAAGATCTGCCGGCGAGTTTCCCGCATACGCAAATTTCCGGTTTTGAAAGCGCTTTTTCAGGATTTGGTGTTTTGTGGATGCGCTGACCGAGCGTTCTTTCGTGCTTGCGATTACTTCTGTAAATATTCCAAGGTCGTAAGAGATAGTATCTGCGATTGCCTGGTCGGTTGCGCTGGCAAGAATAAGCTTTCGTCCGTGCGCATGCTGCGCTTTAAGCCAGTCAAGCAGGGCTTCATTGTAAGGGAATGATATTTGTTCTTGCCGGCTATATTTTCCGATCAGGTCTTTTGTGTGCGCTTTTCCTTTCAGAAGCGCGGCGCAGAGCGCGAAGATTCGCATAGGGCGTGTTTTTATGGCAATAATCGTTGATTCTATCAGCGTATTTGCTGAAACCAGCGTACCGTCTATGTCGACACAGATAGGGCTCATGCGTTGTTGCGGCATATTTGGATGGTATCATACTGATATATCTATGGTGGAGTTTTTTCCCGAACAAGCTGTCTTTTTGAGTATTGGAGATTTTGCCATTCGCTGGTATGGGATTGCGTATGTTTTTGCATTCTGGGCCGCATGGGCAGCATTGCCCGCGCTTGGCGCACGGAAAGGAATTGCTCTTTCTCGGGAT
>CAZPRL010000006.1:0-16569 GCA_964589385.1 uncultured Candidatus Saccharibacteria bacterium
TGCTCGAACAACATCGCGCACATCAGTAAAATCTCGCTGCGCCGTAAGGTTGCCAACCGAGATAACCGGCTCTTGCTTTCCCTTCTCGATAGCTGCGATTTGCGATGCAAAATCAGCGGTAACAAATCCCTTTTTCTGACCTGGCCCAATGTGGGGGAACGGGCGAACACGAATGCAATGTTTATTATATTTCTCTTCAATAATGCGCTCCATCTCAAGCTTGCTTTTGCCATACGGATTTGTAGGATGCGCCTCATCAAGAGGAAGCTCTGCAATCGGACGAAGATCAGCTTTTCCATAAATATCCGCGCTGCTTGCAACAAAAAAATTTGTATCCTTGTTATATTCCAAGGCCTGCTTTATAAGCGTTTCTGTTGCGAACACATTAATTGTTCTTGTAAGCCCCTCATGAGTCATCGAAAACCCTACTGAACTCACTGCTGCAAGGTGCGCAATCCAGTCAGGCCGTACTTCATCCAGTATGCCGGTATACGTATCGGGATTTGTAATATCAACGACATGGGATTCTACGCCCTCGGGCAATTCATCCGTATGCGAATCAAAAACAACGATGCGTGAAAAGCTCGCATGCTTTTGCAGCTCGGCTATTAAGTGCCGACCTACAAACCCTCCTCCTCCGGTAATAACAATGGATTCTCCAATCATGCAAGCGCCTTCATCTCTGCATCAACCATCATCGTTACAAGGTCAGGAAATGAAACCTCCGGAGTCCACCCAAGCTTTTCTTTTGCCTTTGAGGAATCAGCAAGAAGTACGTCCACCTCTGCAGGACGCATAAATTGCTCGTCTTCCACAACATAATCTTTCCAGTTCAAATCCAAGCGAGAAAATGCCAGTTCAAGAAACTCTTGTACGGAATGGGTTTCCCCTGTGCCCACGACAAAATCTTCCGGCTCATCTTGCTGGAGCATAAGCCACATAGCACGAACATAGTCTCCCGCAAATCCCCAGTCTCTTTTCGCGTCAATATTGCCCATTTGCAGCTGCTTCTCCAATCCCATCTTAATTCTTGCTGCGGAAATCGCAATTTTTCTTGTAACAAATTCACGGCCTCGACGGGGGGACTCATGATTAAAGAGAATCCCGGAGCATGCATACAATCCGAAACTTTCCCTGTAATTCACCGTAGCAAAATGCCCATAGGCCTTGGAAACTCCGTAAGGACTGCGCGGATAGAAAGGAGTAGTTTCCTTTTGCGGAGTTTCCACAACCTTTCCAAACATCTCGCTGCTGCTCGCCTGGTAAAATCGAGCCTGTGGAGCTTCTTGTCGAACTACTTCCAGGATCCTCGTCACGCCAACACCGGTAATATCTCCGGTAAGCTCCGGGATGTCCCAGCTCGCTTTTACGAACGACTGCGCGGCCAGATTGTACACCTCATCCGGAGCAGCTGTCTTTACCGCGCGAGAGAGGGAGGAAAAATCAGCAAGATCTCCGGTAATAATACGGATATCCTTCAGAAGATGCTCGATATTCTCAAACTGATAATTTGCACTTCGCTGAACAAGCCCATAGACCGTGTATCCCTTTTCCAAAAGAAGCTCGGTAAGATACGAGCCATCCTGGCCGGTAATCCCTGTGATAAGTGCTGATTTTGCCATAAGAGTGAAACAATTGTTGAATAATAGTAATTCCTGTATCGTAACCAATCTATGGAGAAAAATACAGCCGACATGCACGGGGGACTGCTGATACACAAAAAATCAGGTATGACATCGCGAAAAGTTGTCGATGCTGTTCGAAATTATTATACGGCGGGCCTGCCCCGCGAAGCCCGAAGGGCGAAGTGGGGGCATAGCGGAACGCTTGATCCGTTTGCTACCGGACTGTTGATTATCCTCGTTGGGAATGCGACAAGACTGCAAGAAGAGCTTCATCTTCTGCCAAAAACCTATGAAGCGACTATTATACTGGGAGCAACAAGCGATACGGACGACAGCACGGGCGTAATCCGGCCGGGAAAACCCTTGGGGTTAACGAAAAAACCCCAAGGGTTGAGGAGGCCGGAAATCCTCGACGCCCTTGCCCGGATCAAGAAACAGACAAGCCAAACGCCGCCGAGATATGCTGCGATAAAAATCCGCGGGAAAAAACTGTACGAATATGCCAGAGCGGGGGAGCAGATAGAAGCCCCGAAACGGCCGATTACAATTTTCGACATCCGATGCAAAGAATATGCATACCCGCGTCTTTCTATTGAAGTTATATGCTCGACGGGAACATACATCAGAGCTATTGCCAGAGATATCGGAACGATACTGGGAACCGGCGGATACTGTGAAACACTTACTCGCTCTGCAATTGGACCGCATACAGATGAAACAGCGTTTTCACTTGAAGAGCTCCCCAAAGTTATCCACAGGGCAATCATACCGATGGAACAACTCGTGAGCCACCTGCCCGCTGCAGTATGCACAGACGAGAACGTCGCAAAATTAAAGAACGGCAGGGAAGTAGAATATAAAAAGTCATTACCCGAACACGCGCCCATCGCACTTGTAACCGAACAAGACAAGCTCTTTGGAATTGGGCAGTGGCAATCTTCCCTCCTTGTACCGAAGAAAATACTCCTCTAGTCCCATTCCTTGACAGGATTCCCCTCCCCTGCGATACTTCTCCTTATGCCACAACTAGAAGCAGGAAAGAAGGCCCTACGAACAAGCGCTCGAAGACGAGCGGTAAATGACGTATGGAGAAAAAAGATACGGATTGCAACAAAAGCCATTCGAGAGGCCATAACTGCAAAAGATAAAAAAGCTGCCCTGGAGAAGCTTCAAGAAACGGAAAGCGTATTGGACCGAGCTGCACGACGAAATATCATGCATCCGAATAAAGCGGCTCGCAAAAAGTCCCGCCTTCGAAAAATGGTCGCTGCCGTCTAGCGCGTAAGCCCGATAATTAGCATTGTAACAATGGAATGCCCGTCCATTGATTTTGTATGGAGAGATCTTTCCGCAGCTGCAATCTTTGCCAATACTTCGCCAATAGCTGATACCGAAAGCCTTGCTACAAAAGGTGCGGCCTTCGCGATGGCAGTTGGATGAAGATTCGTTTTTTGATGGACCGAAGAAAAACTCTCTCCGGAATCCTTGCCCATTCGAATCGCCAAAAACAATCGAAACTGATAGGAGAGCATTGCAAGAATAAACTCTTCAGATGCGCCGCTGACAAACATGTTCTGCAATACATTCAAAGCGGTATGCTTTTGCTTGGACACTATTGCCTGCAGAAGCGGAAACGCGCTTTCAAAACCGCTATCCCGATCAGGCACGGCATTTTCCAGTTCCGAAAAAGACGTCTCCGGAGGAAGAACAGCAAGCTTGTGAAGCTCTTGCACAGCCGCCCACACATCAAGCCCAACCTTGCGCACCACCATGCGGATGGCGTTCGAATCAATGCGTGCGAAATCTTCTCCCTGATCCTTTGCATATCCAAGAGCCCAGGCAAGCATTCCCCTTTCATCTTTCGGCTGATACACTCCCCGGCAGTCGCCTGTGCGCTTCATCCGCTTGTGGAATGACGTCCGTGCATCAAATTCGGTATCCCATAAGATAACGTTGCCCGTATAGGATGCGTCACATGCCTGCAAGAGCGCATCCCGAACATCTTCTGAATATGAAGATGGATTTCGCATCACAACAATCACATTGCCCAGTAAAGACCCTCTCCCTGCATCCATAAAAGACTCAAGCGGCGTTTTCTCGACTTCTTCCCGATCTACCCAACGCAATTGCGCGCGAGAAGAGAGCGCCCTCTCATTGATAATATTGCGTCCGGTAAATGTATCATCTCCAAATAAGTATGCGATCATTTCTCCTGCCAAGTCACCTCAATGGTGGGTTCAACTGTCATAATCCACACTTGCCCTCTCGTAAAGATAATCGGATCCCCCTGGCTGTTCCAGAAATGTATCGGATCTTTTTTCTCCAGAACATTTTTCTCCCATGTTCCGACAATAACCTTGCCATCCTGATACACCGTAAGATCGCCTTTTCCCTCTATGCCCACATCGTTATATCCGCCGGGTCCGTCCGCGTATTCATTGGTTGCGCGCATAATTGCAACGGAGCTCGGAGCAACAGGTACGCTGTCTTCGGCATCTACCTGTTTTACTCCTGCCCAATATCGCTCATAGCGATTTGTTTCTTTGTTGTATTCATAACTTACGCGAAATGCGCCGGGCCATGCAATCGCGAGCGTCCCTCCGCTAATTCGCTGGTCGACAGGCGCATCGTCCTTAAAGTCATATCCCTTGAACTGCGTCTGTGTCCGATACCCGAGCTTCTCGAGAGCATTCCAAAGGCGATCATAGGTCGTAAACCCGTTATACGGCGCGGGAAGATGGCTTTTTCGGAAGAATGCGTTATGCGGATTTGTCAGAGCGTTTAATGTCTGAAATTCTCCAACCGCAATACGATTTAATGCATGATAGCTTCCGCCCCAATGAGCCATAATGCCATCTATGCCTTCGAGAAGGAATAAATAGTCATGCCGCACGGAGCGAACTGATCCGATGTCAGCAGGTTGCCCGCATTGGTACACTGCCGTAAGCCTTGTAACGCCGCTCACAAGGACAGGCAGCTCAAAGACCATGTCCGCTTTTGAGAATCCGGACATAGGGCGATTAATAGGGTCCCCCGCAAGCATCACGCCGATAGCTCGACGATTGGGAGTTTCGCAAGCAACTCCGGATAAGCCGCTTGTTTCGCGATTGATCCCCTCATCCTGCGGCCTTGCTCCGCCAAGCGGCAATGTACCATACACTCCTTCATCCCCCTCTTCAGGATTTCCGGATCGCACGCCGACATATGCACCAAATCCAATAATAACAAGAAGGATAACTCCGACGGTGATCCATGCGGTCATGTTCTTTCGAAGCGGCGCATCTCCATGCCCAGACACAAAACTTTCAGGAACGTTTGGAGGCATTTTTTGGGGTTTTTCAGACATGATACGTAAAATAAAAAAATAAATAACTCTTCTATAATACCGCAGTTTTATCTGTTGCCATAGTACATACTGCCTGCGAAGAACCGCCCACAGAAAGCCGTACTGCCGCATCAAACTTCGAAGAACTCTCATAAGAAACAAGGGTTCCTATCGAATCCAGCAGCTCGGCGCTCATGTTACCTCCTGCCGCAGCAGCGCTGGAATGAGTCAGGACGAGACAAATACCAAGATCGCCTGCCTCGGCTAAAAGTTTTTCTCCGGCATTCGGCACAAGAGCCTGGAACTCATCGATATACAAAGAACCATTCTTCAATACATCCATGTGCGAGAGTATCGATATTGCCTCGTCGCGAGAGGAACAAAGTATAACATTGCGCGCATCAAATCTATCTTCCCGAGAAATTCGATGCCGCACCTCATCCGCAAGCTCGCCCTCTATATCAATGATACCAACGCGCTTTCCTGCAAGAATATCCTGCATAATCATATTGAGCAGCAAGACTCTTCTCCCAGTGCCAACATGCCCGACGCAGTATACATGGCGCTTCCTGTCAGTATCGGAAATATATAGCGGAACTAAAATCCCTCCATACGTCGCATGGCCAAGCAGCGTACCGCTGCTTGGAATACCCTTTGGAATCATGCGCGCAGAAGGAGCGTGGTGCATGCGGAGAATACGGTAAAGCCTCGCAAAGTGGTCGGCATCCGCAGAAAACACGTGAGGCATTTTGGAGCTGCCTTGTACTGCCTTGTACTGGCCAAAAGAAGCGGCAATATCCTGAAAGAGCCTGTCTGCGTCCTCGCCGGTTCGTGCCGAGACTGTCACAAGAGCACGTACGGCGAAATTTGCCTTCTCTGCAGAATGCACAGTATAGCGAACAGATGCGCTATCGGCTTTTCGCATACGGCGAAACGAACGTGCAAGCGCCTCGAGCGAATCATGGCCTTGAGCGGGTCGCAAGAAACCAGTGCGCACAATACCGTGCGGAAAAGCAGAAGCGCTCTTCGAAACGCGCTGAACCCGAGCGTCAGGATAATGCGCATATATCTGTTTTTCTAAAAATGAGCGATACCTGCCCTGCGTACCAAGAAAAAATCTGACCACTCCCCCATGCGCGGTAATCTCAAAAACAAATTGAGGCTTGCCAGAGAGCATGCGCGTAAACAAAGGCGCCGATATCAGAGAAAGAGTATTGAGAAACCTCGTTGCCGTTGCGAGATCTTGCTCTGCATCTTCTGTTGCCCTGCGCGGCAATACGACTTCCATCATTTCAAACATACAATGAAGTATACCTCGTTATGCAAGAGGCTGAATATCGTTCCAGTTTTTTCCTATCCCAATATCGGCGACTAAAGGCGCATCAAGCGACAAAACCGATTCCATACGATTCTTCATATCTTGCGCAAATTGCGCCGCTTCGTCCTCCGGAACTTCGCACACGAGCTCATCGTGAACAGTAAGAACCATGGAAGATGACTTGTATTGCCGACCTATCATTTCAAATATGGAAATCATGGCTTTTTTCAGAATATCCGCTTCCGTTCCCTGAATAGGAAAGTTAAAGGCCATGCGCTCTGCCGATGCGCGAATTGCAGGATTTTTTGAATGCAGCTCAGGAACATATCGCTTGCGCCCGAGCATCGTTTCCACATATCCATTCGTTTGCGCAAATAACACCACGCGCTCAATAAGCGCTTCGATTCCCTTATATTGATTCTTATAGCGGTCAATAAACGCCCTTGCCTCCTCTACGCTTACTCCCGCTGCTTGTGCAAAACTTTGCGCACCCATGCCATACAGCACTCCAAAATTAAGCGTTTTTGCTTGCCGCCGCATATCTTCCGTAACATCGTCCGGCGAAACACCAAAAACACCGGCAGCAGTTGCGCGATGAATGTCTTGTCCGGATCGAAACGCCGCAAGGAGCTTCTCATCTTGGGAAATATGCGCCGCTATTCTCAATTCAAGCTGGGAATAATCGGCTTTTACAAATACATACCCCTCTTTTGCCACAAACGCTTGGCGAATCTCACGCCCCAGCTCGGTCCGAATGGGAATATTCTGCAAATTAGGGTTAGACGAGGAAAGACGCCCCGTGGCGGCAACCACTTGGTTAAACGTAGCGTAAATCCTCCCCGTTGCGGGATCCGCAAGGCGAGGCAAAGCATCTAAATACGTGCTTTGCAGCTTGGAAAGCTCTCTGAATTCAAACAGGAGCGGAACAATAGAGTGCGCATCTTTGAGTTTTTCCAGCTCCGATGCGGCGGTTGAATATCCGCTCTGCGTTTTTTTAATGCCGACCGTCGGAAGATTCAGCGTATCAAACAGTATCTCCTTTAATTGCTTGGGCGATGCCACGTTGAATTTCTTGCCTGCCAATGAACATATCTCTTCCTCAAGCTCAGAAATTCTCTGAATAACTTTGGTACTCAACTCCGTTAGCTTGTTTGCATCTACCACTACGCCTGTCGTTTCCATGTGCGCGAGAATCGTAATGAGCGGAAGCTCGATGTCGCGCAGCACCCCCTCCAGCTTTTCATCTCGCAATTCTTTTTCCAGAACTTCCATTAGCCGCAGCGACACATCCGCATCTTCCGCGGCATACCGTGCGAGCTCCATAAGAGGCACTTCGCTCATGCGTTTTTGTGTCTTGCTGGTTCCAATTAAATCAGTAATCGGAATAGGCGTATACCCGAGCTTCTCTTGAGCAAGATCATCAAGCCCATGGCTGCGGCTTCCCGGCGATAGAAGATAGCTTGCGAGCATGCTGTCGAATCGGATGCCCCTCAGCGTAACTCCGGACTGAAGAAGAACCTCTGCATCATATTTTAAGTTATGCCCCGTTTTTGCAATCTGCGTATCTTCAAGAAAGTCCTTCCACGCAAGAACATCTTTCGAATTTGTCGGCACATACCACGCCCGAATATCTCCAGCCGCATTTCGCATGGCAAAGCTCATGCCGATAATGGGGCTGACTCTTCCTCCCAGTCCGTCTGTCTCCGTATCGAACGCAATAATACTTGCGCCTTTCAGTGTTTCCTGAAGTTCAAGCTGTTCTTCTCTTGATACAGCGATAAAGTATCCATCCGGCAATGAAACTTTTTCCCCTTCTTTCATTTGAAGCGTGGGCTGGAATCCATTTTTGCTTTTCGGCAACCGAGAAACAAGGCTGCGAAATCCGAGTTTTTGGAACAGCTCTCGAACTGCTTTCTCATCATATTCCACGAAGAGCGCATCTTCCAATGCAATATCAATCGGCACATTCTGATCTATCGTCGCAAGTTTTCTGCTGAACAATGCATCATCCTCATGCCCTGAAATGAACTTTTGGGCGCGAGGTGGAAGCTCTTGCATGTGGTCGAAAATCGATTCGAGCGACCCATGCGTGCTCACAAGGTTCTGCGCAGTCGTCGCACCGATTCCGGCAACACCCTTGATATTATCCGACGGATCGCCGGCTAGCCCCTTATAGTCAGGAATATACTTCGGATCAAAACCATACTTTTCCCGGACAAGTTCAGGCGTGTATAAAATAGTATCCGAGATGCCGCGCTTCATCGTAAATACGGAGGCATTATTCGATACCAATTGAAGTGCATCCATGTCTCCGGTCACAATCACAACGGGAATTTGATCCGAAAACTTGCGGACAATTGTTCCGATAAGATCATCAGCCTCGAACCCTTGCTTCTCAATAAGCGGAATGGAAAATGCTCGCACCACATCGCGAACAATATCAAACTGAACAACAAGATCGTCATCGGCAGCTTTTCGATGCGCTTTATAGTCCGCATATTCTTCGTGCCGAAACGTCGGCCCCTTCATATCAAAAGCCGCCATAACGTGAGTCGGCTTCACGGTGGCAATCATTTTCATCAGCATCGTCGTAAATCCGTATACGGCATTTGTCGGCACACCATCGGGAGTGCTCATAGGAGGAAGTGCATGATATGCCCGGTGAATGAGCGCGTGCGCGTCGATTATCGCCAATTTCTGCCGTTTTGCCATATTATAAGTGTACCACTTCTACAACCCGCTCATGTTCCTTACCCCCTGTCTGAATTCGAACATGCCAAATGCGATTGTTTGATCTATATTGCAACAGCTCTCCCCACTCCACTGCCACAACTGCTCCGTTATCTTTCGCGGTCTGCATAATTTCTTGGATATATTCAGTGTTCACTGATGTGCTGTCTTGCATTCGGTATACATCGATATGGATAAGCACTTTAATATCGGCGTGGTTTTTCACGACGTACTCGCTGACTATCGTATACGTAGGAGAAGTAATTGCATCTTCTACACCCAACGCCTCCCCAAGAAACTGAGTAAACGTCGTCTTCCCCGCACCCAAATCACCGGACAATAGGATGATATCGCCCACTATAAGATCGCCCGCAAGCCGAGAAGCAAGAGCTTTGAGCTGATCGAGGCTTGATATCTCATGCTTTCCACTAACCAAATCTGTTTGCATTATAGAGATATATTACACTATCTACCTTCCGATCAAGCACTTCTCCACATATTCGCTGTTTCCTTTCTTCGATAATCGAGATAGGATGAAAGGATTTCTATGAGCATACCTGAAAGCAAACAAGCAGCGAGTATTTTACAAAAATCTTCGAGTATCCTCCTGCTCGTGAAAGAAAATACCTCTGTTGATGCATTCTCCTCCATGCTCGCCCTTTCATTAGCGCTGCGCGCAAGAACAGCAAGCGGAGCGGAGATTGACTGCGTAAGCCCCGGACATGTGCCCCAAGAGCTGCAATTCTTGCCTGGCTCATCCCAAGTATCTATGCAGCCCCACATAAAGCCAAGAGTAACCATTGAGATTGCCGGCATCTCATCGCTCCTTGACATTGAGCAGCATCAGCTAAAAGGGGGCTTGCGCATCCAGTTAGTCATCGAGGAAGGCAAGAAAATAACAGCAGATGCGATTGAGACGCATGTGCAAGAGTTCCCGTACAACTGCATTGTTACGTTTGGCATATCCGACCTTGGAGAGCTCAGTGATATTTTCACGAATCATGCGGATTTCTTCTATAGCACCCCCATCGTCAATATCGACAACAAAGCGGCAAACGAACATTTTGGGACTATCAACATGGTGGATATCACCGCATCATCTATTGCGGAAATCACTTATGAACTCATCACCGAACTCCAAGAAAATCGCGCAGTGGATACAGACATCGCCACATCTCTCTATGCAGGGATCGTAGGGGCCACAGAGTCGTTCCAAAGCCCGCTCACTACCCCGCGCGCATTTCAGGTTGCAGCCGAGCTTATGGGCCAGCATGCGAAGACAGACACTGTCATTCAACAGCTCGTGAAAACCAAGCCGCTCACGCTCTTAAAGCTCGTAGGCCGTGCATACGCACGACTCCGCCATGATGAGCATGGCCGTATATTCTGGAGCATCTTGCGAAATATCGACTTTATGGAAAGCGGAGCAACAGCAGATCATATTCCCATGGTTATCCAAGAGCTAACCAACAATATCTCCGGATACAACATCACATACATTCTTCAAGAGCACGATAGCAACCAATATCGCCTCTACCTATCCCTCGGAAAGGGCCTTGTAAAACGCTCAAAAGATATTCAAAAGGCCCTATCTGCCCAAAAAGAAGGATCATTACTTGTATGTTCAATCCCTGCGCCAAATCTAGAAGAGGCAGAAAAGCGCGCAGTAATCAAAGTCCGAGATCTTATATCGGCGAGCAGCACTACTTATTCCTGAGAAATACGCTCGACTTCTTCAATCGTCGTTACTTTATCAATGACTTTTAAATACCCGTCTTGAGCGATTGTCGTCATGCCATCATGCTGGGCAAGGCTTTGGATCTCCATGCTGCTTGTTCCTCCCAAAATACGATTTTTCATTTCATCTTTTACGGAAAAAATCTCAAATACCCCCAATCGTCCATGATAGCCGGTATTTCCGCATGACGCGCATCCAACGGCATGCACAAAGCTTACATTGGCATCATTGAGCGCCTTGGGAAGAAAAATATCTTCTCGCACGCCGACCATCGCTTCTCTCACCCGCTGCAATTCTGCCGCATCCGGCTTATATTCCTGCGCACAATGCGGACATACGACTCGGACAAGGCGCTGGGCAATAACAAGATTCAGCGCCGGAGCAAGCACATATGGCTTAATCCCAATATCCACGAGCCGAGGAATTGCGCCTGCGGCATCGTTCGTATGAAGCGTTGAAAACACCAAATGACCGGTAAGCGCAGCATGGACGGCCGTTTCCGCAGTTTCGGCATCGCGCATTTCACCAACCATGATAACGTCAGGATCTTGACGCAAGATAGACCGCAACCCAAGTGCAAATGAATACCCGGCATCGGCGTCCACCTGGGTTTGTTCAACGCCCGCAATACGATACTCAATAGGATCTTCCAGGGTAATAATCTTGAGCTCGGGAGTATTAACCTCTCGAAGAAAAGATGCGAGGGTAGTGGTTTTTCCCGATCCTGTGGGACCCGTAATGAGAATCATGCCATTTACGCGTTTCAGTTCATCGTGAACGACCGCAAGATCGCGCTCTTTCATCCCCAGAGACGCGAGAGGAGCTGCCTCTGCCGCACGATTCAGCAATCGAACAACGATATTCTCGCCTGCTCCCCCCGGCAGCGTTGAAAGACGCATATCGTATGTTTCGCTTCCAATCCTCAACACAAAGCTTCCATCCTGCGGAACGTCCCGAATATTTAATTTTAACTTTGCCATAACTTTTACGCGAGATAGCAGAAGCGCCCATCCTTCTCGATCAAACTGGGCAACATCCTGCAATACGCCATCAATACGGAAACGCAGCCGCGCATTCTTTTCTTTCGGCTCAACGTGAATGTCAGAAGCCCGCAGGCGCACTGCGCTTATCACAATCGAGCTTAAAATCTCCGTAGGAGGCATCGTGGTAATTCGAAGCCCCAGCTGCTCAAGATTCTTGAGTTCAGTAGAAAATGCATCTGCATCGTGCTGGGTAATCGAAAGTTCTCCCTGGTTACTTTGCTCAAGAGCTGATTCTCGACGGTATCGCGCAAGAGAAGACGTAAAACTCCGTTGAGATATCACGTACACATGAGGGACATACCCCGCTCGTTCCTCAATCAGTTTTGCAAATTCTTGCGCCTCTGGCGAATTTGGGTCTACGGCGCCCATCCGAACGTCGCCGCCTTGCTTGTAAAAAAGGACCGATTGCGCACGAAGAGCATCCTGTTTCGACATGCGCTCCAACACATCGGAATCGATAGGAAAAATCACAAGATTAATATATGGAAGGGAGCTCTGCTCCGCCCTTCTCTGGGCAAGACGCTCTTGCTGCTCTTGGGAAAAGTTAGAGATTCTCGCACTTAGCTCCTTCTGCTGGTCTGACTCGGAAAGCATGGGATGAGATACCATACCTAGTAGTATATCTTACTTTGTATCCCCCAGATATCTTTGAAAGATTTTACTCATCTGCGCATCATCATGAACCAGCACCGCACGCGGCACGGCATCTTTGGCTTGCTGAGCATCGGTGACTTTTCGAACGGCATCAACATATTCAAGCGCATACGAATGAGAATCGGAAGAAAAGTCCACCCATTCTTGCCCCGAAACAAGCGCTACGTCTTCTCGCCCGCTATTTGCGATAACCATATCAACGGGTCGCTTCAAGTATGACTCATACACGCGAACGAAATCTTCTCCCGTCCATCCCACTGTGTGGAGCGGCGTTGTGAGCAGTGTCATAACAACCATGATATTTGCCTTGCTACCTTGCAGGGCATCAGCATTTCCAAGGGAAAGCGAAGCGAGTGTAGGCAATATAGAGCCATATGTATGGCCGGGAGCAATAATAATGTCCGTAGCCTTATCGAGAGCTTCTTTTGCGCGAGGGTTAATGACCGCGCTCTGCTCCTCAAAAGAGACCCGAATGTCTTCCGGCTTCCAAAGCGGATCCTTCTGCACATCAACTTTCCATGAAATAAAGTGCTGGCCGCTTCCTAAAAGCTTGCTTTCTCCATTTTTCACGAGCATGACTTGCTGCGTAAGCGGATTAAGCGTCGTTGGAATGACTCCTGCATACTTAGGAATCTGGAGAACTCGCGCAAAGGTTGCGATCGCAGCATCAAGATCAGAAGTTAATTCGAGAGCTGCAAGCAGCGCATTGCGAAGCGTATGGCCGGCAAAGTCTCCGTTTTCAAATCGATACTCCAAAGCACGAAGAAATTCATCTCCCCGAATATCTCCGCGAAGCGAGCTCAACGCAAGAAGGCATTTAGTTACATCGCCAACAGAGCCGACGTCATACTGCTCTCGCAGCCTTCCGGTAGAACCCCCATCATCCGCCATATGAACAAGCGCATGCAACGAGTGAACCTCTCCCGCTTTCAAAAGGGGCATAAGAGCGAGCAAAAGACGGGAAGTTCCATTGCCGCCACCCAATACCACAACTCGTTTCATGTCCCCTAGCGTACACTGCGCCTATGGTTTATGCCAAATTCTCTCTTTAGAAAAAATACCGTTTAAAAACTGTCCAACGGCGGCAATACTGCCAAATATGATAAAGAGCTTCTGCTTTTCTCGAGGCTCATTGCGCGCCTCTCCCACAACCGTGCGAGTTACCACCCCTTCATCAATATCCGGCCATGCAAGAGAAGGGCCTGCCGTGGCAATAGCCAAGCTGCCTGATACAGGCCGCACTATGCTCGAACTCGATGATGACTTTTTCGTTTGTTTCAGTTTTGCAGCAGCTTTTTTCTTTTCCTCTTTTATTTGAACACGTATAGTATTCTCTTCATCAGGCGTAATTTCTTGGCTCCAAAAGAACTTTCCTTGCGCATCGCGTGCATATGACTGCCCTTCGGGAACCGGCGATGCATACGAGACTGCATCTACAATTTTTCCGGATGGGTCTATCAGGCGGACAATGTCGCCATTATTATTTAGCGCTATCTTTGTAAGTGATCGGAAAAATACCGCGATAGTTCCGGGGCCGATAGTATCCTCCGCGGTAAATGCATGAGGTGAGCTGCCCTTTTCTCCGTCATCCAATTTCCAGCCAAGCAGATTGATAGATTTTGTATCAGTATTTTTAATTTCAATAAATTCCTGTTCCGTATCCAGGCCTGTAGGGTTCGGCAAAAATTCATTGATAATAATCTTCGATGAATACTGATATAGAACCGTCCTCGCGCCTGCGACTTTGGCCTCATCTTCATCATCCTCCAAGCTTACAGCCGGAGTCGGCTCTTCGTTTCCTGTAATAATATTTTCTCCATTCGGCGTTGGAGTAGAGCTTTGCTGATACGAGCCGTCATTCATTCTATTATACGAATAGCCTTCACGACTTCCGCTATACGGCACGTCTTCATGGATAGCTCCTAAAGGATCAAGAAGTCGTACACGATGATTGCCCGTATTATTTAGCGTAAGTTTCGTCGTGCCTCTATAAAGGGCCATGTAGCCGTCAGAATTCAACACCGTGCCGCTCGAAATTGTAAATGATGCACTCCCGCCGGTATCTATTTTCCATTCGGAGATATCAACCTCATCGCCGGAAGAATTATGAAGCTCGATGAACTCCAGTGTCGCATCATCCCCTTTGGGGTTCGGCAAGAATTCATTGATGTGGACAGAAGAAGAATACGTGATGGGCGTTGGCGTCGGAGTTGCCGAAGGGGTTGGAGTTATTGTCGGACTTAGCGTCACTGTCGGAGTTGGCGTTGATGTTGGTGTCGGCGTCGAAGCAACAACTTCGCTGTTGCCTTCCCCCGGCGTACCTAGCCTTCCGCCAACATCGCTTACAGAAGTGTGCCAAGAATCCGCAGCTCCTCCATCAGATTCGGAACTAATGCGTTCCATTGAAACCCCCACGACATTATTCTCCCCTGCAAACCATGCGCCAAGCTGATTTGCCGTATCAATAATAGCTTCGTCCTGATCATATAGGCGCAATAAAGCTCCGGTGTCTACTAGCCCCAGCGTGCCATCTATCTTATTTGCAGACACCGTCGTTGCATCCTGTGATGACTCAATCAAGAAAAAGCCATGTGCAGCTATAATGTCCCCAACACCGAAAGCAACTTGAAGATCCTCTGCATCTGAATCCGTTTTTTGCCGAGTAATGCTCCACCCGCTCAAATCAATATCAGTATCAGTGTTATTATACAGCTCAATATATTCTGCCTTTGCCCACATAATTTCATTCATAACTACGCTCGGAGTTTCTTGAGCGAAAAGCAAAATGGGCGGCAAAAGCAAAGCAAATCCGACAGCAATTCGTCCCAGCACGTTCATAGTTCCCTCAAATACCGAACAGCAACGAATCCTCCGAGAATACCAATACATGCAACGAGCGCAATTTGCCCCGGAAACCCGAAGAAGAGCCAAAGTATTGCAGCACCCTGCAATACGCTTACTGCCTTCCCTAGCAGACCAGCTGACGGGAAAAGCGATCCTTTGCGCTTTGCGTGAAGCGCAATAGACAAACCAATATCCTTCACAAACAGAAATACCGCAAACGAAGGAAGGTATTCATATCGAATAAGGAATACGCCGCCTCCGATTAAAATAATTCTATCAATTGTTTTATCAAGCTGCGAACCGAAAGCGGTCTCTTGCCCCATAGCACGAGCGATGAGTCCATCAACCGCATCAAGTCCCCACGCAAGAGCAAACCAAGCTATAGCCGCCTCCGGATTCCCATTGGACAGTTCTCCTATGCATAAAGCAAAAAATACAATTCGGGAAGCCGTAATAAGGTTTGCCAGTGTGCCATTTTGGCGCACCCTACCTTTCCATGTGTGCGTATCCGGCATCCGTAACTTCTCGACCGCGCGGAGTTCTCATAAGCAACCCGCATTGGATTAAAAAGGGCTCAATAACATCTTCTATAGTCTGTTCTTCCTCCGCACAGACCATCGCCAATGTTTGCAGGCCAACCGGTCCGCCATTGAACTTGTCGATGATAGCGTTGAGCACGAGACGGTCTGATGAATCGAGGCCGAGCGAATCAACATGCAGAAGCGAAAGCGTTTCTTCGACAATATCAACGGTCACTGCTTTATGACCGCCCACTTGAGCAACATCACGGACGCGCTTGAGCAGCCGATTACCGATTCGAGGAGTTCTTCTGCATCGAACCGCAATCTCTTCCAGTGCCTTATCATCAATAGGCAGCTCCAGCAAATGAGCGGACCGGGCGAGTATTTTTTTCATTTCAGCAACATCATAAAACTCAAGCCTGTATGTAAGCCCAAAACGATCTCGAAGAGGCGCCCCCAGCATTCCGACTCGTGTTGTTGCTCCAATGAGCGTAAATCTCGGAAGGTCAATTCGCAGCGTTTTTGCTCCCGGCCCCTGGCCAACCACCAAATCAAGCACGTAGCTTTCCATTGCCGAATACAATACCTCCTCGATAGACCGGTGCAAGCGATGAATTTCATCGATAAATAACACATCTCCCTGTTGAAGATTCGTTAGAATTGCAGCCAAATCAGCGACTTTCGTAAGAACGGGACCGGCAGTGATGCGAATATTAGCAGATAGCTCTTTTGCAATAATATGCGCAAGGCTTGTCTTTCCAAGCCCGGGAG
>CAZPRL010000007.1:0-15979 GCA_964589385.1 uncultured Candidatus Saccharibacteria bacterium
CGGAGGAACTGCTGGGGGTACCACAGAAGCAAATATTGCTGTCCATGGGAATACCAACTATAATCTCGCTCTTTATCCACGAACGACAGCCGCTAACTGGCATCATGTTGCAGTAGTGTATGATATGAGCCTTAGTACTAATGAGGTGCAAATCTATGTAGATGGAGAATTGCAAACAGCATCTTCACGTCCTTTTAATGGCAATAATACAAACAACTTTGGAAACAATATACTCAATCTAATGGCTCGGTCCGGTGGCTCCTTCTTTACTACAGGCACAATGCAGCACTTGGCAATCTATAGCGATCTATCAAGTAGTGATATAGCATCCCATGCGAGTATTGCTCTTTCCCCAGATCTTTCTGCAGGAACATTGTCGGAAGACTCTCATTCGGATACTACTGCAACGCTATCTTGGACTAACGGAAGCGGTGGAACAGCTCCCATTACCGCGCAGCTCCAACGAAGTGCGAGCGGAGCGGATTCATGGAGCAATGTATCCGGAGCTACAACAAGTCCTGCAACAGATACGGGGTTAACAGCATCCACTGCTTATGACTACCGAGTTGTATATACGGATGACGTAGATGCAACAGCTAATTCGAATACTGTGACGATAACGCTTGATGCAACGGCTACAGCAATTACTCTTTCCGGTCCTACATCCGGCGCAATTGATAGTGCTTCAACTAACTTTACGGTAGGGTCCGATGGTTCAGTTACGGGCTCTGTAGTCGTCACACCAAGCGATAGCGGCGCAGGAGGGACGTTTTCTCCAACAACCGTCACTCTTACCACTACTGACTCAGATACATTTACCTATACTCCATCTTCTTTAGGAACAAAGACTATTTCAGTTACAAATAATGGCAGTCTCGATAATCCAAGCTCTCTTGATTATGAATCGGTCGGCTCTGGCCTCGTATTGGGTGATAGCACTATTGCGACGTATGCGGGAGGAACATATGTCGCGAGTTTTCTTTATACCGATCCTCAAACAGATGCGGGCTGGACAGTGACAAGCATCGCCGTGCCTGGACACACCATCGCTCAACAAAAAACCGCGTATCTGGCAGAAAGCAGCAGATCAACGGTAGATTATACGATAGTCCAAATTGGTTTAAATGACTTAAACCCCGCTGAAGCAGCAAGTGTTGCAATCGCCCGGCTGCAAGACTTGATAGATACCATTAATTCTAACAAAAAAGAGGGGTCTCTTGTTCTTGTGTCAACTATGATTCCCGTGAAGCAAAGACTTATCGACCTATACGGAAGCACAAATGGAGCAATCTCTCAACAAAAATTTTTGGACATGAATAATGCAATAAAAGGTCTTGGCGCAACACCTATTACGGGAGCTGATTATCGCATTTCAAACCACACTCCCTTGCTGGACGATGGCGATGGCAACCTTGCGGCCATATACGATACGGGTGACCATGTCCATGAAAACGATGCCGCTCGACAAATTATCGCTCGGGTTTGGAGGGATTCCCTTGCAGAGCTTGAGGTACTAGATCCAGCTGTGCCAAGTGCGCCAATTATTGGCACTGCAACCGCCGGGGACAGCACAGCCGATATTACGTTTAGCGCACCAGAATTTACCGGCGGCGCAACAGTTACATCATATACCGTAACGTCTTCTCCTGGCAGCATAACAGCAAGCGGCGGAAGCTCTCCGATTACAGTTTCTGGCCTTACAAATGCTACTGCTTATACATTTACCGTGGTCGCAACGAATACAGTCGGGAATAGCAGCGCCTCCTCTGCGACATCTCCCGCAACTCCATCAGATGCGACTCCCCCCACTATTACAAATATCACTTCAACTGTCGCAAATGGCATATATACAACGGGAAATATTATTGACATCCAGGTTACTTTTTCTGAAGCTGTAACATCTACAGGAAATGTTACTCTTACATTCGATACGGGGAGTACCTGTACTTTCAGCGTATCCAGCTCTGCGGCCGGATCATGCAATTACACCGTGCAAGCAAGCGACACTAGCTCTGACCTTACCGTCAGTTCTGTTTCTGGAACTATTGCTGACGAGGCAAGCAATGCAATGGCAAGCTTTACACCTGCAGCTAACCTTGCGGCAAATAAAGCAATTGTGATAAATATCGTCTCTACCCCTTCTCCTCCCGAGAGCAATGGAGGTGGTGGTGAAGACTCTGCAGGGTTTGGAAGCGCGAGCGTCACATTCGCAAGTTCCGGCGGAGATGAGGGAGACACTTCGGGCGACATGACAATTGCAGCAAATACGACATTTCATGTTCAGATCAAAGCTCCAGATGCAGATCAAGTACATGCAGTAACTATGAGAATAGGGGGAGTAGTCTATACCCTTGCTCTGGGAGGCACCGATCAGAATCCTGAATTTATCGGACAGATTCCGGCTCTGCAACCCGGCGTGTATTCCTATGTCATCAGCATTGATTACGGAACGACGGTAACGAGAAATACGGGAACTATTGTGGTATTAGCGCCTCTTCCTCAACTTGCTCCGGCTATCGTACCTATTGAAACGCTGCCTCCTCTTACAAGCAGCGTGAGCGCACTGTATACAGCTTTCACTCCCGATATTTCTGTTTTTTCTGAAGATGAGATAGTTCCTGCAGAAGATACGCTTCCTCAACCGACTCCTGTAATCACTCCTCGGATTATTACTCCCACTCCTCGGATTATTCCTTCCGAAGCTTCGTTTGGCGTTCGTCTTTTTGACTTTGCTCAGAATGTGATGAACAGCATCGGCCGCGTGATTAATTGGATTATAGCTACTATTCTCTCACTCTTTGGATATTTGGCCCAGTAACGAGAAGTAGGTATACTCTTTTGTATATGAGCCCTAAGGTTATCTATGGAATTGTCTTGTTGGCCATTATTGCCGCCTGCGCGCTTACGTTTATCCGCGTGCCGGAAGCGGAGCCGATAACGCTTGAGCATACGGGGAATTTTGGAGAAATGACCGGCAATACGATTGTCGGGCAGACGCTTGTGGCATCTCAAGACAATCTTTCGTCTATCAGCGTGATGATGGCGACGTATTCCGGGCGTGATAACACGCATCCCGTACTTTTTGAATTAAAAGAATCGCCGACATCGGCTCATGTGCTGCGAAAAGCAGAAGCAAATCCAAAAAACTTTGGAGATAATCGATTCCATGAATTTTCGTTTGAGCCTATTGCTAATTCCGCAGGAAAATCTTTTTTCTTTACCCTTGCATCTCCGGAAAGTATTCGGGGTGATGCTGTAGCTGTGGACACCAACAATACCGATCCGTATCCGCTCGGTGCGGGATACCTCGTGCGCGATACGGGAAGCGCACCGTCCGCTTCTCTTATTGAACGATCGGGAAAACAAGACATCGACCTCGTATTCCACTCCTCCTACCATATGCCGCTTGGAGCTTATAGTATTCGAACAGCCAAGCAGGCAATTGTCACATTTATTACCACCTGGAATGATGCGCGGCATCTATACGCGCTCTGGGCAGGCGCGTTTATTCCGATTGCCGCATATGCGCTCTTCGGACTCTTTCTATTTAAAACAAAAAAGGTAATTCTTCCTCGGTATGTTTTATTTGGACTTTTTCTTGCCGCGCTTATCATGCGCCTCATGTATGCCAAATCGCTTCCGTTTACCGTAGATGAGGGAAATTATCTCTACGATGCATGGGCGCTTTTGCAGGGAACCTTTGCAGGAGGAGATGGATATGTAAAAGCTCCGCTCTTTATACTATGGACGGCGCTCATGGAAATCATCTTCGGAAATGCAGCGCTCGCGGGAAGAATCGGATCCGCACTTGCCGGAGCCGGGATGGTATTTCCAATCTTTATTCTCGTACAAACAATATGGAATACGCGAGCCGGGTATCTTTCCGCAGCCCTGTGGGCGGCTTCCGGCGCCGCAGTAGTCGCCAATGTATATGTCCATACGCAGAGCGTCGCGATGTTCTTTGGAGTGTCCGGCATTGCAGCGCTTGCGTATGCGCTGAAAGATAAAAAGGAGAATATGCGCTGGCTGATTATGGCCGGAGTTATTATCGGGTTGTCGGTCGCATCGCGCAAAAGCATGCTCGCAATGGGGCTTGCTGTCGTTCTACTCCTTGTCGCACTATCGTCAACGTGGAAAACGAGAGTTCGCAATACGGCCCTGGTAGGCACGGGATTTCTTGCAGTGCTTGCGGTATTCTTTACGTTTGCATATTCGGTATACGGTACAGAGGGTGTTATCGAGGCTATTGGAATCAACTCCGCCACGGACGGCGTGTCTACGGTCGAGGAATCGCAGATAGAACAAGTGCGCGCATATTCTCTGCGAGGGATGACGCCGTTTTTCCGAGAATCTCTTCCGCTTATTTTGCTCTCTTTGCTTGGCGTCGGCTTTTCGCTCAAGAAAAGAATCTACTGGATTCTTCCGCTTGCCGTTTTCTGGTGGGCATGGGATTTCTTTTCAGAATACGAAGGAAGCGCGTTTATGGCATACGGCATATCGATGCTCTGGCCGCTCTTCGGGACGATTTTACTGCTTGGTTCACTCCTAGGCAATAATACGAAGACTGCTCCAGGAGAGCGTGGACGCACTCTGGCGCAAGGGCTTCTCGGGCCGATATGGATAGGGAGCTTTATGTTCTTCTACATGAACTGGATCAAATTCCACGCGAACTATATTGCGGAATTCATTCCTCCTCTTGTCATTATGGGCGGAGTCGGCGTCGATTATTTCATCCGACATGCGCAAGACATTGCCATCATTTGGCGAAAAAGAATCATCCTTGCGCTCTTTATCGGCACTGCAATATGGGCGGGAACCGTATCGAACTTTATTACCTACTTGTACGAGCATACCGGCCAGTTCTCCCAGCGCGCGGCAAAAGAAGCTGCCCTTTGGGCAGAAGAGAATATTCCAAAAAACGAAGAAATATTTACCGGAGCTGCGCTTATCCCGTACCTTTCCGGACATCGAGTTTCGCTGGATATCGCGCATCCCCGATGGTATGCGTATGAATTTACTCGTACAAATCCAAAACGACTCGAAACTTTTCTGCCTTCTACCGAAGCGATGCTGAACGCCTACCGCAACGCAAACTGGTTTCTCTTAGAAAGCCAGACAGGGTTTTCATTCCTTATGGAATATTCGGAAATAGAGAAGGGACTTGAAACGGATTGGGAGCGCGTCCATGGAGTAGAGAACGGGTCCAATACGCTGACGTTCTATAAACGAATACGATAGGGTCTAGAAAATTCTGAACAAAAAGAGTACTATACTTGCGGAAGTATTGTCCTTTGCCAATTCAATTCAATCCACCCTACCACTTTCTGGAGGACTTCAAATGTTTAGACAAAAAGACACCCCTGCGTACTATGAACTGGACGTTGTAGATGAAGGAAGAACTATTCTTATTCACATCGAGAAAAGCATGTGGGAAAGAACCATCGCGCTCTTCAGAGCCTCTCCATTTTTACGCGACTGTCAACGAAACTTGAAGATCCCTGAATTCATTTTTCCCGGCCCGCTGCCGTGGGGCTTTGGCCCATTTTTTGCGCCTCTAAGAAGAGAAGACCTCGACTCTGCGTGGGTTACCGTTACATGCGAATTGCCACAGCTTTTCCGCGATTCATTTTATGCAAACGATGATAAAGATCCAAGCTTAATGGCTTGGCAGCGAGGCACGTCACTCTGTGCCTCACTGCACGTACTGTTCTACACAATGGAGTACCTTGCGTTTCAAACAGAAGGGCTTGCGCAAACATCTTCAAAACAACTACTTGAAGTAACGGTCGGCATACGAGCAGATACAGATCGCAGAATACACTTCATTTCCTCGCAGCTATCCAATAGAGGGTACGATTGGCTGGAAAAGCAAGCGCCAAACTCGGAGCTTGCGTTCATAACTTTTCAGATGAGAGCTGCATACCAGCGAATTTTCGGAAAGGAAGAACTTGATCGCTATGACCAGTGCTATATCCATGCCGATATTACATACCCCTGCTCTATATCATTCTCAACCGTAGGAGACAGAACTGGCCTTGGTTCGTACACAAACCGAAAACAGGAGTATGGCTTAGATCTCTATGACCACAACGTCGACTCTCCAATGCAGCAGCTTGTTCTTCTCATCGGCCTTGCATCGCTCCATGCACAGATGCGAAAGGAGGGACATTGAACCAAAAACCCGAGCGGCGAGAGACTTTCTCTCCCCGCTCTTTTCTTTGCATAAGCGAACAAATTACGATACCATGGCTTGATGCCCAAAAAGGTTGCGATAGTCCATGATGAGCTTACCCGCCGCGGCGGGGCGGAACTTTTGCTGGAAGAACTCATACGCATATATCCCCAAGCAGACATATACGCCCTCTATGCCGGAAATGTGCCAAAGATGACTGTAAACGGCAGGACATACGACATTAAAACGTCATCTCTGCAGAAGCTCCCGAAGTTTTTCCGCAAACACCCCAGTCGCATGCTCCCGCTCTTGCCGCAGGCGGCAGAGCAATTCGACTTATCCGAATACGATCTGGTACTAAGCTCCGCAAGCGGATTTGCAAAAGGAATTGTTACCAGATCCGGCGTTCCTCACTTGTGCTACTGCCATACGCCGACAAGATACTTATGGGACTCATCGCAATCTCTCTTAAAACAAAGCAGGTTATCTCGACCTTTTTTGCGTCTGCTTTTTCATTACCTGCGCATGGTTGATTTTGCGGCAGCCCAGCGCCCCGACGCATACATAACAAACTCCTTGTATACGCAAGCGAAAATCAAGACATATTATCGCCAGGATTCTGCCGTAGTATATCCTGCGATCGATACGAACTTCTTCACCCCCGCCTTCGCCCACGCCTCGGGCGGGGCTACGGCGGGCAGGCCTCGACGATTTTTTCTTTGTGTTGGCAGGCTTTCGAAAGAAAAACGATTCGACCACGCCATCCAAGTCACGGAAAAACTCGGAATCCCGCTTATCATCGCCGGAACAGGAAGCGACGAGATGAGGCTGAAGTCTCTCGCACGGCGCCATACGACATTTGTTGGAAATGTCTCCCGAGAAGATTTGCGAGAATTATACCGATCCGCACGCGCGCTTATCCAGCCGGGCATTGAGGATTTTGGCATGTCTGCGGCAGAAGCGCTTGCCTGCGGAACTCCCGTGATTGCATTCGGCAAAGGCGGAGTAAAAGAAATAGTCACAAACGGCGTGCATGGAATCTTGTATAAAGATCAGCTTCCAGAGATGCTTGCGGAGGCTATCCGGCAATTTATCCGCATTGAACGGGCGTTTTACCCGGGCAATCTGCAGAAGCGCGCCTTATCGTTCACCCGAGAAGCTTTCCAAGCGGGCATCCAAGAGCAGGTTGAACATCTGCTCCAAGTAAGGAATACTACTACATATGAAACACTCTCTTCGCCTTGAGCACATTACGCTCACCGATCTGGATACCCAGCATCTGGAAGATAAGCTTAATCGCATAGAAAAGCATCTGACCGCTCCGTATACGGTCGATGTAACCTTGATGCACGACACTCATCATGCAAAGGGAAATGTCGTAACCTGCACGATTATCATTGAACAGGGGAAACAAGTGTTTCGCGCAGAGCGCGCTCAGGAGACCGTTCCTACCGCTATCGATGCGTGCATTTCCGCACTTAAATCAAGTCTTCTCTCGAGCCACGATCGCCGGAAGAGCCACACATAAGCTAGCCACCTATGGCGCTTTTTCAATTCCTCCCGTTTCGGGGCACCTCGCGGCACGAGAAAGCCGCGCAGGATCTTCTCCCCGTAGTACGCACAATAAATAACCTTGAACAAAAGGTATCCGCAATGTCCGATGAAGAACTGCGGAATTTTGTACTGCAGTGGAAAGGCAAATCCCACAAAGAATTAAAAGAACATGTTACGGAAATCTTTGCAGGCATACGAGAAGGGGGAAAGCGGGCGCTCGGCATGCGGCACTTCGATGTCCAGTTAATCGGAGGGCTTGCTCTGCTTACCGACTCCATCGCGGAGATGAAAACGGGAGAAGGAAAGACATTCGTCGCAACGCTTCCGCTCATATTTAACGCGCTTGCGGGCAAGGGCGCGCATTTGGTTACCGTAAACGAATATCTGGCGCAGCGCGACGCGGAGTGGATGCGCCCCGTGTATGAATTTTTCGAACTTACGGTGGGAGTAATCCTTTCCGGGCAAACGCCGGAAGAAAAGCGCGCAGCCTATGCCGCAGATATCACATATGGAACGAATAATGAATTCGGGTTCGACTACCTGCGCGACAATATGGCGCAAAGCCTCGCCTCTCTCGTACAGCGCGAACTGTATTACGCGCTCGTAGATGAAGTAGACAGCATTTTAATTGATGAAGCCCGCACTCCGCTTATCATTTCCGCTCCCGATGCGGACTCCACCAGCTTGTACGACCAATTCTCCCGCCTTGTCCCGCTTCTTGTATCCGGCGAGCATTACAATGTGGATGAAAAACGAAAGGCCGCCACGCTCACGGATGATGGCGTAAACTTCGTAGAGAAGCAATTGGGAATTGAAAATATTTATGCGGATAAAGGAATCCGATTCGTGCACCACTTGGAACAAGCTCTTCGTGCGCATACTATCTACCATCGCGATAAGGACTACATCGTCCAAGACGGTAAAGTAATCATTGTTGATGAATTTACCGGCCGCTTAATGGAAGGCCGCAGATATTCCGAAGGATTGCATCAAGCACTGGAAGCAAAAGAGAGCGTCGCAGTACAGCAGGAAAGCCGTACGCTCGCTTCGATTACATTCCAAAACTTCTTTCGCCTGTACAGCCACATCGGCGGCATGACGGGAACGGCAATAACTTCAGCAGAGGAGTTCGAGAAAGTATATAATCTGGACGTTGTCGTCGTACCGACAAACCAAAAGATGGTCCGAAACGACGAGCCTGACAAAGTCTATATGAACGAACAGGCGAAATTCCGCGCGCTGGTTCAAGACATCAAAGCTCGCCATGAAAAAGGCCAGCCGGTATTGGTCGGTACTATTGCTATCGAAAAATCAGAATATATTTCCGAGCTGCTAAAAGCCAGCGGAATCCCGCATGAAGTGCTCAACGCGAAGCATCATGCACGGGAAGCGGAAATCATTTCTCATGCGGGGCAAAAGGGAGCCGTCACTATTTCTACCAACATGGCAGGACGAGGAACGGACATCAAGCTAGGCGAAGGGGTCGCCGCAGTCGGAGGCCTTACGGTATTGGGCACAGAGCGCCATGAAGCCCGCCGCATCGACAATCAGCTCCGCGGGCGATCGGGACGCCAAGGAGATCCGGGAGAAACGCAGTTCTATGTAAGCATGGAAGACGACATGATGCGCGTGTTCGGCGGATCAAGAATTAAAAGCATTATGGAGCGCCTGAATGTTTCTGAAGATGAGCCCATCGTAAACCGCATGGTAAGCCGCGCACTGGAAGGAGCGCAGGAGCGGGTAGAGGGCTACTACTTCGACATGCGCAAGCAAGTGCTCTCGTACGATAACGTGCTGAACAAGCAGAGAAACGCCATCTATACTCTCCGCCGAATGATTTTGCAGTCGGGAACTTGGAAAGAGCCGAGCCGCGATCCCCAGCCTATCCATGAATTTATTCTTTCGCTTGCAGAAAATCAGGCAGCGCTTCTCATTGCAACACACACCGTATCTTCTCATGAAGAGGATTGGAACTTGGAAGAAATTGCAGAATCTATCCATGCAGTCACCAATATTCCAACAAGCCAGTTGCAGGCGAAGCTTTCCGAACTTGTTTCGCAGCATATTCCTTCCGGTCCGGACGAAGCGCGCAATGCCATTTCCGCTTACGTGCAAGATACAATCGCAGGGCGCATTGCTCAAAAGCATGACCAGCTTGGAAAAGAAACGATGGACCAACTGGAACGGGCTGCCGCGCTTCGCTCTATCGACGCGCTCTGGATGGACCACTTGGATACGATGGATTACTTGCGCACGGGAATCGGGCTTCGCGGATATGGGCAGCGAGATCCGCTCGTAGAGTATCAGAAAGAAAGCCATCGATTATTCCAAGAGCTCCTTGCGACTATCAAAGCATCACTGCTCGATACCGTCCTGCGCGCAGAAGCAATCCGCCCGGAACAAACGCAGGGAGTAGCGCACCATGACGAAGCGACCCATGTGCACGATTTAGCGGGAGGTAAGCCAAGCGCTGTTCCAACTCAGGACACCCCACTTCGCCAAGGCTCCGCGGGGCACAGCAACCACCCTCCGGGCCAAGGACATGACCACGCCGGCCATTCTCACGCTGCTACAGATACAGACGGCACCATCCATAATCCATACAAAGACGTCGGCCGCAATGACCCGTGTCCGTGCGGATCAGGCAAAAAGTTTAAGAAGTGTCATGGGAAGTAAATAGCATGAATAAAGAAAAGTTTTATTCTGGTGGATTCCTATATAATCCAAAAACAAATTCAGTATTGCTGCACAAGAGAGATTCGCATACGAACGTTAATCCTAATCAATGGGCATTCTTTGGCGGACTAAGCGAAGCAGGAGAAACACCGGAAGAAACTTTTGTACGCGAGATAAAAGAAGAACTTGGTATAGAAATTTCTCCATCAAGCATTAAGTCTTTGACTGACTATTTTAATGAGGAATTGCAAACATATCGATACATCTTTTTTGTCGAAAGCAATCTAGAGAAATCCGATATGCAATTAGAAGAAGGAGAGGATTTTTCCTGGATTCCACTAGAAAAGGTCTTTGAATACGACCTAACAGCAAAAACCGCAAAAGATCTGAGAGCATTCTTGGAATACGGCAGGCCTTAGGATTCATTAGATTGCCCCATGCTTCTTTCGGCGATACGATAATACTATGCCAACAGATATCTACAAAAGCGCATTACTGATACTAAATGAAGATAGCACGGCGTTTCTAGTTTCCATGAACAAAGGAAAAGAACACTGGATTATGCCGGGCGGAAAGATTGAAGAAGGCGAAACGCCGGAAGATGCGCTGGTGCGGGAAATAGAGGAGGAGCTTGGCTGCCAGCTCGATAAAGAAAGCTTGGAACACTTCACCGACTACCGAGGGCCGGCGGCAGGGCATCCGGGTATGATGGTTCATATCAAACTATACGGAGGGATCATGAGCGGCACGCCGACGCCGAATTCGGAGATTGAAAAGATCGGCTGGCTATCAAAAGAAGATGCCGAGAATCCCGTGGCGAGCGAAACCATCCGCGTACACATCATTCCTCATTTAGTTCAGAGTGGTATTTTGAAATAAGTATGAAATACAACAAACTCATACGCGACAATATTCCGGAACACATACGGAGCAAGGGCATTGAGCCTGTTATCCATACGGCAACGGATGAAGAATTCTGGAATAAGTTGAAAGAAAAGCTGCAAGAAGAAGTTCGAGAGTTTCTGGAATCGGAAAACATGGAAGAGCTTGCGGATATTTTGGAAGTTATTGAAGCAATCGAGAATTACAAGAACTTCGATCCGAAAGAAATCCAGGCTATAAAAGAAGAGAAAGCGGCAACTCGCGGCAAGTTTGAGAAAAGAATTATTTTGGATGAATCATGAATTATGAAAATTGGCGTTATCGGAAGCATGCAATATACGGAAAAGATGCTCGAAGCTCGAGATGCGCTTATTGCGCTCGGGCATGACGCGTTTGTGACGGACTTGCATATACCATTTATCGGAAAAACGGACGAAGAAAAAGAAGCAATTAAAATCCACCAGAAAAATAACATGGACGCGATCCGTGAATTTTGGAATGCAATGCAGGGCGGCGATGCCGTGCTGGTTTTGAACTTGGATAAGCACGGCATTAAGAATTACATCGGTGGCAATACGCTCATGGAAATGGGGTTTGCCCATGTACTGAACCAAAAGATATTTCTCTACCATCCAATTCCCGATATTCCGTATTACAAAACGGAAATTGAAGCCATGAAACCGGCGATTATCGATGAAGACCTTATGAGAATAGTATGACCAAAAAACTTCTTACTCTCTGTATTGTTCACCAAAACGACAGGGTTCTCCTTGGCATGAAGAAGCGCGGAATAGGCGCAGAAAAATGGAATGGATTCGGAGGCAAAGTGGAAATAGGAGAAACGATCGAGGAAGCAGCTATGCGAGAAGTTTCGGAAGAGGTGGGGATTATTGTTTCTTCCATAGAAAAAATAGGGGTTCTTGATTTTACGCTTCCGAATGAACCATTGGTATGGCAAACTCATATATTTCGTGCAAAAGAGTTCTTCGGTAATCCGATAGAAACAGATGAAATGAGACCGCAATGGTTTTCAATTCAAGACATACCATATGACACGATGTGGGCAGATGATCGATATTGGATGCCGATATTCTTAAAGGGGAAAAATTTTCGGGGAAGATTTCTATTTGGAGAAAACGACATATTGCTTGAACAAAAACTAGAAGAACTTGCATGAAAGCCTTTATTGAAAACGAAGCCGGATCTAATCAGAAGAATATTTATGATGAAAAAACACTCGAATACATAAAGACTGTTACCGTATCCAGAAAATACCCATATCCGTACGGATTCATTATCGGCACAACAAGCGGAGACGGAGATAATCTAGACTGTTTCATTATAACGAAAGAAAAGCTTAAAACAGGCGAGACAGTAGACTGCAAACCAATTGGAATAATGGAGCAGATTGAAGATACAAAAAAGGATAATAATATTCTTGCAGTTTTAAATGATGAAACTGCGGAAGCCACACCACAGATACAACAAGAATTAACAGATTTTATATCTCATGTTTTCGATCACAAACCAGAGAAACAAGTCACTGTTGGAAAATTTTTAGGCAAAGAAGACGCAGAGAACTATATTAATAGTTGTTTAGATACTGAATATCATGAATGACTCTCAATTTGTAAAAATTGTTGTCACAGTACCGGAGTCACATGCAGATGCCGTTCGGGAAGCAATGGGTAGAGCAGGTGCCGGAAAGATGGGTAATTATTCATTCTGCAGTTTTTCGACAAAGGGTAAAGGAAGATTCCTGCCAACAGAAGGAGCAAATCCTGCAATCGGAAATGTTGGAAAGCTAGAAATAGTTGCTGAAGAACGAATTGAAGTTATGTGTGGAAAAATTCTTGTAGAGTCTGTAGTCCAAGCAATTAAAGATATGCATCCTTACGAAGAAATCGCAATTGATATCTATCCATTGCTCAATCTATGATCCTCGGATTTAAGACAGGCCCAAAGAATTGGCAAGAAGGGCAACTGGCTATCGAAGAGCTTGGCGCTTCCATGTGCGAACTATGGTTTGACGTAACCCGTGCAGATGAATATCAAGAGATGCTTGCATGGCTTACAAAGCATGATGTTGTAATAGGACTGCATCACTGGGGCATAGTGGACGAAAAAATAAAGACGAATCTTGCAACGCAAGACGACCACATCCGCAATGCGACAATTACGCAGATCAAGAAAACAATCGATATCGGAGCTACTATCGGATGCGCGTACGTAAACGCCCATCCGGGAGCCGAGGAAATTGAAACAATTGATTTTAGCGATTGGCGCCAAAGCATAATTTTGGGAAAAGGCACGAGCGGCGAGGAATCAAAGAAATTCTTTTTGGAGTCTGCGCTTTCTCTCACGGAATATGCAAACAACAAAGGCGTTCTGCTTACAATTGAATCAATCCCCGCACAGGAAAAAATTTCCCACGGCGATAGAATGTCGATTTATGACCCCGGTAATTTGCCGCTGTCCGCACTCGAAGAATTCGCGCAACACGGCGGATGGTTTGCCAACGATATTTCCCATACGGGCAGCCGCTTCTTGCTATCGGAAGAAACCCCTGAAAAAGCCTGGTCTGCAACGCTGGAATTTTCCCGCCGCATGGCTCCGATAACACGGCTCCTGCACACCAACCTCATTACTCCGCCCTTCAACGGAACGGACTCCCACGACGGCATAACCGATGCAGATTTTGCAAACGAAACATTCCCCGACAAACAGGGCTTCACGGACTTTCTGCGCTTGTTTGCGAGCCGAGACGACGTGTATGCCGTAAATGAGCCGAAAGAGGACGTAGTGGGCAATTACAAGGCGCTTAGGGCATTTGCACAAGCGCTCTAAACCCAGTACAACGTATATATGCAGAGAAGTATGAAACGACGCCTGATTTGGGGATTTGTCCTCCTTATAGTAGTAGGGCTTGCGGCATGGGTAGACAGCCCGAAACATCCCAGCATTACCATTGGGTCGTTCCATCGCGATTTGAATATAAAGCTGGGGCTGGACTTGCGGGGAGGCACGCGCCTCGTGTATCGCGCAAATGTAGAAGCTGCCGGCGAACAGGAGCCGCTCGAAGCGCTTACGGGCGTGCGGGATGTTATCGAACGGAGAGTGAATGCATTTGGCGTATCGGAACCGCTGATTCAGACAAACAAAGTAGGGGAAGAATACCGGGTTATCGTCGAGCTTGCGGGAGTACAGGATCCGGATGAAGCGAAGGAACTCATCGGACAGACACCGCTTCTGGATTTCCGAAGAGAAGGAAATATCGAAGACCTGAACATCGATGTCGAAAACCAGGCTCAGATTACCGGAGATTTTTTTGAAAAAACAGAACTGTCCGGAAAAAACCTCAAGCGCGCAACGGTAAATTTTGACCAGGTAACCGGCACGCCGCAAATCAGTTTGGAATTCGACAAGGAAGGATCGGACTTGTTTGCAAAAATCACGAAAGAAAATATCGGCAAGCGGCTTGCGATTTATTTGGACAACGTGCCTATCAGCGCGCCTGTCGTACAGTCGGAAATTACGAACGGACAGGCAGTCATTACCGGCAGCTTTACTATTGATGAGGCAAAGCAGCTCGTGCGCGATTTGAACTCCGGCGCATTGCCGGTGCCTATCGAGCTCATTGGACAGAGCATCATCGGCCCGAGCCTGGGACAGACTGCCATTGATAAAAGCCTCTACGCCGGCGCAATCGGACTTGCACTGGTAGCAATATGGATGATTGCGTATTACCGGCTGCCAGGACTTATCGCATCTATCGCGCTAGTCATCTATACCATTTTATTCCTTGCCATCATGAAGCTCCTCCCCGTTACGCTCACGCTTGCCGGTATTGCGGGATTCATCATGTCTATCGGAATGGCCGTTGATGCGAATATATTGATATTCGAACGCTTCCGGGAAAATCTCAAGAATAACAAGACTGTTCCTTTTGCGCTCAAGGAAGGATTCACCGCGGCATGGAGCTCCATTAATGCATCGAATGTTTCCAGCTTGCTGACCGGATTTGTACTGTATGCATTCGGAACTTCCATTGTACGGGGCTTTGCGCTTACGTTCTGCCTGGGCGTCATCCTTTCCATGTTCACTGCGATCGTTATCAGCCGCGGCATGCTCCAGATCGCGCTTGCATACCCCATAACCCATAAAAAGTGGCTCCTATGATGATGCATCCCAAAATATGGATGATCGTATCAGTAGCTACCATCTTACTTTCTATTGCGATTACTATCATCATCCCTCCCGTATGGGGAATTGATTTCGTGGGCGGTTCGCTGCTTGAGATAGAAGGCAAAGCTGAAGATGCGCAACAAATCCAAACTGCGCTTGCCGATACCTTCAACATCCCGGCTACTGCCCAGCCCACGCAAGAGGGAACCATTACGATTCGAACATCTCTGCTGAATGATGAAATGCACAAGAATGTTATTTCACACCTGAAAGAACAAGGACTCATGACAGGAGAAGAAGTAAGCTTCCAAGCAGTCGGGCCGACAATCGGAAAAGAGCTGCGTTCAAAATCAATCTCTGCCGTTATTATCGTTCTCGTTATTTTAATTATTTACCTTGCCTATACGTTCCGTACCATGAGCTCCTTCATATCGCCATGGAAGCTCGGAATTGCCGCAATATATGCTCTCGTACATTCCCTGCTCCTTGTCCCGGCGTTCTTTTCCATAT
>CAZPRL010000008.1:0-14054 GCA_964589385.1 uncultured Candidatus Saccharibacteria bacterium
AGGTCATTTTGTATCGCACCAATGCCCAATCACGCCTGTTTGAAGAAGCCTGCATGCGCTTCTCTGTCCCCTACCGCATCATCGGCGGGGTGAAGTTTTACGCCCGCCGCGAAGTCAAAGATGTCCTCGCGTATCTGCATGTGGTCGTCAACACCCGCGATACGATTGCACTGCTGCGGATCATCAACGTTCCCAGCCGAAAAATCGGACAGACGACGCTCAAACGCATCCAAGAATATGGAAACGAACACAATCTGTCGCTCTGGGAAACGATCGAACACATCGAGATGCTTCCAGAGATCAACGCGCCGAGGTTTTTGCTATACGCTGAAATGTTGGTCTTTCATTTATTAATTAATTCATAAACTATACTTACTCCATGAATAAAGCAATATCGTACGGAACAGGACTTTGTATGGCATTTGGCCTTGCAGTTGCACTTCTTTTGCAGCCAGCGCCAAGCGCCCATGCAGCAATTCCCGCAACATACAAATTCACCTACCAAGAACAGATGGTGCAGTTTATCAATAGTCTCGGAATGTTTGATTATGTAAACGCTGATTCCGTTCGTGCAAAGTTTATCAACGCATCTAAGCTTTGTGATCTGAAAGGCTACGCGACAGTCGCAGGATATACCGTGCGAGATTATGATTCTCCTTGGAATAACAGGATTGCGACATGGGATGAGCATAAGAATGAATGGACTACAAAAAATGCAGGATTGGCAGGAAATCCGGGACAGCTCGATACGCTGACTTGTAAAGATCCAATTATACAGCCGACACCGACCCCAACACCTACACCGACTCCCACACCAACTCCTACCCCTACCCCTACACCAACTCCGACACCGACACCTACTCCAACCCCTACGCCAAATGCAGCACCTGTAGCCGTTGCGAAAATCAGCGTGAACGGATCAACTCCGGCAACAGGCGTGACCGTTATAAGAGGACACGCGGTAACAATTCATTTATCATCTACCGAGAGCTTTGATTCGAACGGATGGGGCACCCCATTTGTCGGCGTAGCTCAAGGAGGAAAATGCGAATGGAACTCTGACTTAAATCAAGGAAGCCCGACGTTCGACCACACGGTATTCAATCCTACCGGTCCTGGAGCGTGCTCTATCGGACTCGGAATGCGGGCGTTCTTCGACGCTCCGGGAACATATACTTACCACGTACTTCGCATCACTGACGCCGCAGGCGCAGTATCAAATGTTGCGTCTGTTCAAGTAACAGTTGTAGGGCTCCCTACACCAACGCCAACCCCAACTCCTACACCGACGCCTTCCCCTACACCTACTCCGACACCAACCCCTACACCAACGCCAACACCTTCTCCTACACCAACACCAACGCCTACGCCATCACCCACACCCAGCCCAACACCTTCTCCAACTCCAACACCTACGCCAAACGCGGCGCCTGTAGCTGATGCGAAAGTAAGCATCAATGGAGCAACAGCAGTTCACCACTTTACGGTAACGCGAGGCGTGCCGGTAACAGTCGGACTCTCTGCGCTCGATAGCTTTGATCCAAACGGCTGGAATACGCCGAATATCGGAGTATTAAACGGAGGAAAATGCGAATGGAACTCTGACCTAAATCAAGGAAGCCCGACATTTGAAACGACCGTGCACAGCCCCGCAGCGCCATTTAGCTGCAATACGGGTCTTGGAACACTTACGTTCTTCGACGCTCCGGGAACATACACTTACCACGTACTTCGCATCACTGATGCCGCAGACGCGCAGTCGAATGTTGCTGCCGTACAAGTGACAGTACTTCCAGGACAAGAACCCACGCCTTCTCCAACTCCGACCCCTACCCCAACTCCTACTCCGTCACCAAGTCCAACGCCTACACCAACACCAACCCCGACGCCAACATGCAGCGATGGTATCGACAATGACCATGACGGATTCATAGACTTCCATGATTCCGACTGCCACACAGACCACAATCCAAAGAATCCACATTCATATAATCCGAATGGAAATGAGGATGGAAGGAATGGAAATGGCCAGTGCGCGGACTCTCGAGATAACGACAATGACGGCACTGTAGATGGCGGAGATGCAAATTGCCACACGGACGGCAACCCGAACAACCCTCATTCGTTCAATCCGAACGGAAAGGAATCAGCGGACGTGACTCCGACACCGAACGTCATTATTATCAATGATGGTTCAAGCCAGAATAAGAATGTGAACAAGAATACCAATAAGACAAACCTCTCTGTCAACAACAGTTCGAACAACAGCGCAAACAACAGTTCGAACAACAGCTCTGAAAACAAGGCTGAAGCGAACAATGAGGGCAATAGCAATACGGTCTATATCACCCAAAAATCAGGGAGATAGACGATAGTTGCAAACAAACAGTCTTCGTGGTAGAGTGCCTCTTATGTCACAAGATAATCTCATTCGGCTCCAGTGCGTTGATTGCAAGACGTTCAACTACCATACTCGCCGCAATCTAAAGCGAAGCGATACGGAAAAGCTCGAACGGTCCAAATACTGCAACAAGTGCCAGAAGCATACAGTTCACAAAGAAAAGGCAAAGAAATAAAAAGAAGCCCCGCATTCGCCAACTGGCAATGCGGGGCTTTTGTAAGAACTCAATTGGTAGAATGATCAGGCTTCGAGCTGGGAAGGACGTAGTGGCCCATTTGCATTTCGCCGTTCAACGCCGGCGGGTATATCAACTTGTGCAGGAATTTTACCCAGAAACTTTGTGCGATAGATCTCCGCATGGAAAACGGCTTGTTCGTCCGGAAGGCGCTTTGTTCCTATTCCTGTAAGTTCCTTTCCGTATCCGCCGGCTGCAATAAAATCATCAATAGGGAGCGTCCGGTATCCGCGATTTGCGTATTCGCGTTCCCAATTAGCCCACTTGCGCAGCATGCTTTCAAAATCTTCACATTCTCCGAAGAAAAGATAGCTTACGGCGTCTCCGAATACGCAGCCTGAATTGACGTATCGTTTTTCTACTTGGCGGTTAGTCAAAAATCGCTTGAAAAATCGAGACATTTGTTTTCTCCTAAAAAGAGCAGGATTGATCGGCGGGCAGGGGTAGTAGGAATCGAACCTACACTAAGCGCTTTGGAGGCGCTTGTCATACCATTTGACCATACCCCTATGCTTGTCCATTGTACATACATTTGGCTTCTCTGCTAGTCTGGGTGGTGGTACGCTTCAGCTATGAAGCAATACAAGCTACTCGGTCTGTTAACGGTGCTGAACATCACGTTCCAGTTGATTTCGGATGTCACGGCAGGGAAAATAGTCCAGCTTTGGATTTTTCCTGTTTCCGTAACTGTTCTGTATTTTCCAGTTGTCTACATCATTTCCGATATTATGACCGAGGTATATGGCTATGCTCGAGCGCGACGAGTGTTATGGCTCACTTTACTCGCATCTGTAATTGCCGGACTTATTTATCAGCTCGTAGTCTATCTGCCTCCAGCAGCTGGATTTGATGCGAATGAGGCATATATTCGCGTGTTCGGCGTAATTCCGAGAGTATTACTTGGCGGCTGGATTGCAGTTATTGTTGGCGATATTCTCAATAATTATGTTTTGGCAAAAATGAAAGTATGGATGAAAGGCAGGCACCTATGGATGCGTACTATTGGCTCTACTATTGTAGGGCAATTTGCAAATACAGTACTTTTTTACCTCATAGCCCTCTATGCTATTCTGCCAAATAATATTCTTGTTACTTCTATACTCTCGGCATGGTTGCTAAAAGTAGCTGTTGAAGTAATTCTAACGCCACTGACTTATTATGTAGTCGCAAAGATAAAGGAGGTTGAGAATGAGGATTACTACGACAAAGATACAAACTTTAATCCATTGTCGGTTCAAACTTAGTTTTATAAACTTGCTATGAATCAACAAGAACTAAAAGACACCTACAATAAAATCGCAGAGGATTGGCATAAAGACCATCAAAGCGATGATTGGTGGCAAGAGGGTACGGATAAATTTATCTCATACCTTAAAGAAGGTTCTTCTGTTTTAGACGTCGGGTGCGGAGGAGGAAATAAAAGCAAGTACCTTACAGATAGAGGATTAGATATTCTCGGAATAGACTTTTCGGAAAACATGATCAATATATCTTCCCGGGAAGTTCCGAGCGCAAGATTCCAAGTCCTGGATATACATGATATGGATACGCTGGATAAAAACTTTAACGGTATATTTATGCAAGCGGTGCTACTCCATATTCCGAAAAAAGAGGTTGCGGATGTATTGCAAAAAGCAGTTCGAAAATTACATCCCGGCGGATATCTATATGTTGCGGTGAAGGAAAAAATAGAGGGCGGGGTGGATGAAGAAGTAAAATCAGATAATGACTACGGGTATGCATACGAACGGTTTTTCAGCTATTTTACGATTGATGAACTACGGGAATATTTTCAGAGCGCGGGATTGGAAGTGGTGTACGAAGACGTAAAACCTCCAAGTAGGACTGCAAGAAAAAGTAATTGGGTGCAAGTTATTGGTAAGAAGCAAGTATGATTGCTAAAGAATTGAATAGCTGATTCAATAAAAGTGATGCATAAGCGAGTATCTATCATTCACGGTTGGGGAGGTAATCCCAATGAGCATTGGCTGCCTTGGCTGAAAAACGAATTAACGAAAAAGGGCTTTGAAGTTACGGTGCCGCAAATGCCCAATACTGATACACCTGTTATCGCACAATGGGTTGGGCATCTCTCACAATTAGTAGGGGAGCTTGATGGGCAAACGTACTTTATCGGCCATAGTGTAGGCTGCCAGACTATCATGCGATATTTGGAAACGCAGGCAGGCAAAAGGGCAGGCGGCTGTGTGTTTGTAGCCGGGTGGTTCAAGCTCCAGAATTTAGAAGATGAGGATGAAGAACGAATCGCAGAGCCTTGGCAGCGGGACGACATAGATTATGCAAAAGTTAGAGGGGTAACGAATAACTTCATCGTGATCAATTCAACAGATGACGACTATGGCGCGGTGGAGGAAAATAAGAAATTATTTGAAGAAAAGCTCGGGGCCAAAGTGACTATCATGGCAAATAAAGGGCATTTTACCGAGAGCGATGGTGTTATGGCGCTGCCGGAAGCGCTCGAGGCGATTGGTAGTTTTACATAGGGTAGATGAAAATGGCATCGGGTGGACACGACAACGGAACGAGCGTAATTTGAGAGATATGGAGAAGCGCACGATATTGGTAACGGGAGGAGCAAGCGGTATTGGCAAGGCAATTGCCAAGCGCTTTATTGCTGCTGGGGATACCGTCATTATCTTGGGAACAACGCCTCCGGATTTTGAGGCAACATTCTTTGAGACTGACGTGCGGCGGGAGGAAGATATTGCAACTGCGGTAGCCCAGATTGATGCGATTGATGTTGTGGTAAATAGTGCTGGCGTATACAAGTTTTCGCCGACAGAACAAACAACAAAAGAAGAATTGGACACAATAATGGATACGAATTTTAAGGGCACATTTCTTATTGCCAAGCATACTCTTCCGATCCTTAAACAGAGTAAAGGCACCTTGATTAATATCGCATCAATCTTAGCTCTTGTTCCCGAGGCAGAATCTGCGGTGTATTGTGCAAGCAAGGCTGCTGTGGTGATGCTTACCAAATGTCTTGCGATTGAATATGCTACCCGCGTGCGAGTTAATGCCGTATTGCCGGGGCCTATTGATACGCCAATGCTTCGATCGGCATTTTCCAGTGAAGAGGCGATGAGAGAATATGAAAAAACGGTATTGATGAAGCGCATTGGAAGCGTTGAAGACGTTGCGAATGTTGTAGAATTTTTAGCGAGCGAAAAGGCAAGCTATGTAACCGGAGCGTTGTATACGGTTGATGGAGGAGAATCAATATCGCGATAATAAATATTGCAATGAACATCACAAAAATCGGACATTGCTGTTTGCTGATTGAAGAGAGTGGAAAGAAGATTCTTACCGATCCCGGAGCGTGGACGACTGAACAAAACGACATCAAAGGAATTGATATCATCGCTATCACCCACGAGCACCCGGATCATTTCCATATGGAATCGCTTCAGCACGTGCTCTCGAACAATCCAACCGCAACAATTGTTACAAATAGTGCCGTAAGCAAGCTATTGGAAGCAGACGGGATTGCGTCTGTGGTTGTGGAGGATCAGCAGAAGCAAACGATAGGCGGCATTGAGCTGGCAGGATTTGGAGATACGCATGCGCTCATTCATGAGAAAGTTCCAAGCGTTATGAATACGGGATATCTGTTCGCAGGCAAACTGTTCTATCCGGGAGATGCATTTACCAATCCCAATATTGCAATTGAGATACTCGCAATGCCGATGATAGGCCCTTGGATGACGCTTGGGCAGGCAATTGACTGGGTGATTGAGCTCAAGCCGAAAGTCTGCATTCCCGTCCATGACGGCATGCTGAACCCTCGCCAGTGGATCTATCGAAATCCCGAAAGGATTCTCGGTGAAGAGGGTATTCGTTTTGATGCAATCGAGCCGGGAGAAAACAGAGAATATTGAAAACCACTAATGTATGTGTAATTACAATGTATTGACATTGTAATTACGATATGATAAGATAAAAACATGACTACGATTCAAATAAGAATTGATGAAAAAACGAAGCGAGAGGCTCAAAAGATCCTTGGGAAGCTTGGTATCGATATGAGCACCGCCATAAAGGCGTATTTGAAGCAGATTACGATTAAAGAAGGCATTCCATTTCCTCTCTATACGGAGAACGGGCTTACGGCCGAAGAAGAGCAGGAAATTTTACAATCGGCAGAGGAGGCAGAGAGAGGAGTAAATGTGAGCAAGTATATGTCAGTGGATGAGCTTATTGAAGAACTGAAAAAATGAAGAATATATGGATGTTCGGTATTCAAAGCGTTTCCAAAAGCAATTCAAAAAATTACCCCATCCGATACAAATAAAAGCGTTTAAAACAATCAAGTCGTTTGCTGGAAATCCCTATAAAGCTCAGTTTAAAAACCATGCCCTACGAGGCGAATTCCAAGGCCAACGAGCCATTTCTGTGACGGGGGATATTCGAATTGTTTTTCAAGAAAAAGATAACTACAAAAAAGTTACGCTTCTTAGAGTCGGTACTCACAATCAAGTATATTAACAATATGTCCTTGAGCAATCCTAGAAATATACAGACAATCCTCTTCGATTTTCATGGGGTTCTCTGTTTTTATGAATTTTACAAGCCCATGTTGGAGCTGGAATATCCAGAGGTATTGGAGTGGATTAGTAAGAATGTTTTTGAAGAAGACAAGGAGCTTGTTCGCAGCTGGATGCGAGGAGAGCTATCTTCAGATCAGATGAATAAAGATATCGCGAAGAGAGTAGGCATTGAATTTGAAATTTTAAATAAAGCATTTATTGATAGTGTGCAGAGTATGAAACTAGACGAAGAATTGATGTCGTGTATATTCAAAATAAGGGAAACAGGTATAAAGGTGGGGTTAGTAACGGATAATATGGATGTATTTGCTAAAATAACCGCTCCCCGACATCAGCTAGAAGAAAAGTTCGATGTCATTGTAAGTTCTGCAGATTATGGCTTCTTGAAGAAAGAAAATAACGGCAAGCTTTTTGATATAGCCCTGGAGCAATTAGGTGGAAGCATTGCAAGTTCGCTGATGGTTGATAACCAGCCAGGAGTTATCGAAGTATTCAAAAATAAGGGCGGTATGGGGTATGTATATACGGACTTTCCGACATTTGCTATGTGGGTTCGCGAAAATTTGTAGCCCTTTTTGATATGGTATTGTTATACCTGTGAAGATCTATATCGATGATGGGAAATGAAGCAATACGGCATCTTATTTGATTACAACGGCGTGCTTGTGGGCGATGAGCATCTGCACGAACAGGCCCTTGCGCACATTATGGAGCAGTATGGATGCGAGATGACACATCAGCTGTATGAAAAATATTGCCTTGGCCGTTCGGATCGGGACTGTTTTGATAATCTCAAACAAGTATTTCCTGCAATTGGGAAGATAGAAACGGCAAAGTTGGTCGAGCAAAAGGTTGAAGAATATCGGCGCAAGATACAGGATCAATCTATTGTGTATCCCGACGTGAAAGATGTGCTACAAAGACTTTCTGAACAATTTTCTTTGGCAGTTGTGACAGGTTCTTTGCGAAGCGAAGTGGGATCGGTATTGGAGCAAGCGGGCATTGCGAAATTTTTTCAGGCGGTGGTAACGGCGGATGATATACAGCGAGGAAAGCCGGACCCGGAAGGATATGAGAAGGGCATCGCTACGCTTGCGCTTCCACCTGAAAAAATAGTTGTAGTGGAAGATACTCCCAATGGAATCCGCGCTGCTCAAGCCGCAGGGCTTGCATGCATCGCAGTCCTGCATACGGCAAGCCGGGAAAATCTTTCGCATGCTGATAAAATAGTAAAGAGCATAGCGGATATAACACCCGAGCTTGTTATGGGTTTGCTAGTGAGGTAAGTTGGATAAAGATGAATACCACAAAAAGACGTAGTGACTATACGGAGAACGGGCTTACAGCCGAAGAAGAGCAGGAAATTTTACAATCGGCAGAAGAGGCAGAGAGAGGAGTAAATGTGAGTGGACCATTTACTTCGGTAGATGAAATGATTAAGGAATTGAAAAAATGAGGAACAAGAAGCCCATCACCCTTCTGATAGTTTTGACGTTGATTTTTGGAGGTGTTTTGTATTTGAGCAATGTCCGAGTGGAGGAGGCATCATTGCTAGAGAAACAATATGGGAACGAGGAAAATACATTCCACGTTATCTATCCAGACGGATGGGTAGAATGCCAATCAAAGACTGTTACGTATGTATTGCCCCCATTTGAATCTGCTGATTCTCAAAAAAATTGCCGTTCACACCGTAATTTTATAGTTATTAATCCGGGGCCGCATGGAATAGAAAATTTTCGCCTTGATCGAAAAGAAGATCGTATTATTGGAGGAAGAGAGTGGGAAGTATCCTTTCTTGTCGGCAGAGATGGACCGGATTCTCTTTTTGGAAAAGATAATGAGAATCGACGGGCTATTATAGCTAGCTATTTACCGGGGGCGGGGTGGGTATCGATAGAGGCTTACTATGAAGCTGAACACGAACATATTTTTCAGGAAGCATTTGAGGAAGCGATTTCTTCTCTTGAGTTCATAGGCGAATAAAGAGTTCTCTGGTAAAAAATGCATTTGTAATGCGGAGATACGGCGTATAGACGCAATTCCAAGCCTGCCTGACGGTAGGCAGGGATAATCCTTGGAATAAATTCAGTGAGCGGTTGCTGCAAGTCGGTTTCTTTTTGAAATTTTCGATAGGCGTAGTAGTATTACATGCATGAATATTTACTTTGCAGGATCAATACGAGGCGGAAGAGAAGATTTGGACTTATATCAGGCGATTGTGGAGTTGCTCAGTGCATACGGTACAGTTTTGACCGAGCACGTAAAAAATAGCGATGTGCTGTCCATAGACACCGCCGACAAGAATAAAGAAATCTACAAGCGAGACATGGACTGGCTGGTCAAGTCAGATGTGGTGATTGCCGAGGTTACTCAGCCGAGCCTGGGGGTGGGGTACGAAATCGGACAGGCTGAGGCAATGGGGAAAAAAGTATTGTGCCTGTATCGAAAATTGCCGGAGAAAAATCTCTCCGCAATGATTGCTGGAAATTCGAAGATTCGTTTGGAAGAATATGAGTCCGGCGCAGACTTAGATGCTATTCTGAAAAAATTCTTAGCAAAAAAATAACCCCGGCGAATGAGAGCTAAAAGCCCTACGCAGATGGTCTTGTGAGCTGAGTGATATTGGTAAGTTCTGCATGGATGAGCATGCGTTGCTTGGTGGACCATAGCGGCCAGCATGCCATAAGGGAGATGGTCGGCACGGGGCGGTCGGAGATTACCTGAAAATCGGGAGTAGGAGTGACTACCTCGCTATCGGTAATTCGATATGCGTATCGCGCGCCTTTCCAGTCTACGTAAATCGCATCGCCTGTCTGCAGTTCATTCATGCGCAGGAATGCGAATCGGTACGCGCCTTTCCAGGGCTCTCCGGTGCTGTGCGCGGAAACGAATGCATTGCCAAGTGCGCCGGGCGTTACGCCATTGGGATACAGCGCCGCTCCGCGGTCGAGCGTAGCGAGAACATCTTTGTCCGCAAGCGAAGCGCTTTGCACGAGAGGCACCTTTGCTGCAATTGCAGGAATATGAATCCAGTTTTGAGAAGCCTCTGCTTCGTTATATGCCGGGACAAGCGGGACTTGAATGGGGTAGGGGTTTACCATGATATTTGCCGAGGCTGTGGAAAGGGGAGAAAGTCGATCGGCGCTTAGCGGGAGCTGGGCAAGGCGAGCGGGGGCAAAAGAAAGAGAAGCAGAAAGCAGGGGGGCATAAGTTAACGCTCCCATCGTAATACCAAAAAGAAAGAGAAAGGCGAATGCGAATGTCGCAATAAAAAGGCCGGCACTTTTTGGCACGGAAGTCTCTTCAATAAGGTATTCCCGGGTATTATTCATAACCTAGTATTATATTCCAATTACACTAAAATGTCAATAGGTAGATGAAAGAAGCTCTACATAGCAAAAAACCCGTTCTAAGCGGGTTTTTCACTGTTTTTACGACCAATAGGCTAGACGTCTTGTGGCTTTACGGTTGTTCGCTTATTGCCACGGGATCGTCCTGCAGCCTCATCGAGCATAGCCATTACTTTCTTGTTTACGGCTTCCGGAAGGTCTCCAGACATCTTTGCATTCTTTTCCTTAAGGTATGATCGGACCTTGCTTGCTACTACGAGAAGTTCACTCATAGATACCCACCTCCTTCATATGTATGCATAGTATTCAAGTTTTTCCACATCCCTAAAATCTTACCACCACACGGCCTGGGAACACAATCTACGCAAGAATGAACCGAATCGAGAACAAAATAATAACAGATGCATGAGCAATGAGCGCGGGATGATGTGGACGTGCGCGCATCTTGATGGAAAGGGCAAGCGTAAGAAGAATGGCAACTATCAGCGTAATAATTCCTGCCATCTTGCGGGACGCGTGCAGAAAAGCGGTGATGAAAAACTTTTCATCCGGCGTGTCTTTGATAGTAAATGATGGAGCGGCACTGATAACCTGCGCATTCATTGCAACGGGCGAGTGAATAGAGAGGACTTGCGGAGAAGACAACTGATCGTTGTACGATAGCGCGAATTCTTGCTGATCGAATGCGGGGGAAAGCAGGAGGGAATACTCTGAAGCTATGAGAGGCTTGGGATTTTCAAATGCAAGCGGATCGGAAAGCTCGCTCGCTGCTCCGGAATTGTTTTTCGCGATTGCGCGCGCAATCACAGTACCGGGAGGCAGGGAGGAGGATGAGAGCACTATTTCAATAGTTCCGTTTTCCGGAATTGTGCCGCGAGATCGCTCTTGATTGCCGATTAAGAGCTCTACAGCATTTCCGGGGTCTCCTGTTATTGCAAACGCAGCATTGTCAGTGCTGTCTGCCGGCGCATGGGTAAGCGCAATGCGCGGAGTGCGAGGAACGGGGAGGGGCGATGCGCTCGGAACGGGCGCCTTATCTACCGGCTCTGAAGGTTTGGGAGCGGGAGTTGTTTGAGGAGGGAGCTCCTCTTGCGTTTCTCCCGCAGGCTTTTGCTCTTCATACAAGGGGCGCCCGAACATATGAACTACAATTGTCGAAGTGCCTCCCTGAAATTCTCCGCTTACCACTGCAATGCCCGTCTCCGTATATTCCTTGTTGAGCAGATTTGCTTTATGGGAAGGGCTTTGCAGCCATGCGGATACCACATCTTCCGCTTCTCCGAAGTCGATTGCGAGATTTTCTCCTGCAACCGTGTATTCATATGCGGTTTTCTTCATCCAGAACCACGGAGTAACGCCGCTGGGGGAGATATGCGCGAAGTACCCGCTCGATAGCATGTCTTGCCCTTTTAATGCCGCTGCCTGTCCAAGCTTGCTGTTTATGGAAAGAGCGGGAAGACCGGCTTCTTTCCTCGCCTGATTGGTAAGCTGGACCATCCTGTTCTGCGTGATGGTAGAAAGGTCTGCTATATTGGGCGCCATCGCGAGCGCGACAATTGTTGCGACTTTCGTGAGGATTAAAAGGACGGAAACGTATGCCAAAGAGTGATGGCGAAGCGCCAAAGGCCAATGATTATTTTCCGGACTTGGTATAAAGCAAACCTTTGCAACTCCCATAGACACTAGTGTATCGTATTACTACACCTATGAATATCGTCATCATGGCAGGAGGCGGTGGAACAAGGCTATGGCCTCTGTCCCGCAAAGGGCTCCCGAAGCAATTTTTGGATCTTGGTACGGGGAAAACGCTCTTGAGGCATACATACGAGCGAGCTGTGCACATGGTATCGCCGGAAAACATCTATATTGCAACAACGCAGGATTGCCAAGGGAAGGTAATGGAGCTTTTGCCGGAGATTTCAGGGCGCAATATATTTCTTGAGCCGGAGCGCCGAGAAACGGGACCCGCGTTTGCCGCAGCCGCATGGCAATTGCAGGAAGCCGGGCAAGGGGAAGAGGCTGCGCTCTTTTTATGGGCCGACCATGTGTTTACCGATGAGGAGAAGCTTTTTCAAGATCTTGCAGTGATGCAAGAGCTCATTGAGCGCGATCCGAATAGAATTGTAATATTCGGGCATGTTCCCATTGCACCGGAAACGGGATTTGGATATATGAAAATGGGGCAAAAAATCGAAGGATACAAAAACGTATACAAGATAGATTCATTTAAAGAGAAGCCCGATGAAAAAACGGCAGAGAAGTACGTTGCCGACGGATCATATTTCTGGAATATCGGGTATATGTGCGTAACCCCGCAATTCTTGCTGAAAGAATTGCAAGAATATGCGCCGGATCTGTACGAGAGTATCATCCAATACGGCACTGCCCTGAAGACACAAGGCCAAGAAGCTGCAAACGAAATATATCGGAACATCCCGAAAATCGCCATCGACTATGCTATTAATGAGCGAACTCCGAACATCATTGCGGTAACTGGCGATTACGGATGGAGCGATGTAGGCAGCTGGGCAGTAGTGAAGCAATTGTTCGGAGCCAATGGAGACCACATGCCGCACGGACACCATATTCATATTGATAGTCACAACAACTATATCTACAACGCTACCCATAAAGCCGTATCGCTGATCGGCATTTCAAACATTGCAATCGTGGTGACGGAAGATGCGGTGCTTGTTTCCGATATTGAAAGCTCTCAAAAGGTAAAGGATGTGGTGAAGAAGCTGGAGGAAGACGGAAAGGAGCGCTATCTATGAAGTCGAGAAAAGGCGCACGGATAACCGTTACAAATCCGAAACGGTTTTCGCTGATTGCGCTCCTGTTTCTTGTCGTGATCGGCGCAATACTCTTTCGGCTCGTATGGGGAAGAGGAACAATCAACAAGACAGGCGATATTGAAATTTCACAAGGGGAAGGCGCATCGGAAGTATGGCGCGGCCTTGTGGAGGAAGGGTATACCGACAGGACCATTCCCTGGAAGTACTATGGCCGTATCGATGATACAGCTCTGAAAATACAGGCGGGACTCTATCACGTAGAAAAGGGAGAGAAGATAGCTGAAGTCCTTGGACGATTCGCACGCGGGGACGTCCAGACCAATGAATTTTCCGTAACGTTTCCGGAAGGATTTACACTTGAGCAAATCGCAAACAGGTATGCAGACCGAACGGGTAGCGAAGCCCAAGCATTTGTAGATGAAGCGATGGCGGGCAAGTACGCAGAGCAATTTCCATTTCTTGCACAGCTTCCGGCAGAACGAACGCTTGAAGGATATCTGTTCCCTGATACGTACAGGATAACGCCCGATGATACGCCGAAAGATATTATCATGCGCATGCTGGGAAATTTTGAAATGAAGCTCCCGGAAGGTGTACGGGAGAACTTGTCGGAAGGAAAGACGCTGGACGATATTGTCATTATGGCCAGCATTGTAGAAAAAGAAGTGCGAAGCGACGACGATATGGCGCTTGTGGCGG